>NZ_JAFLNG010000132.1 GCF_017427025.1 Streptomyces sp. FH025 | reverse complement strand
CGATTCGTCATCGCACCCCCGAGCGGGCAGCTCCGAACACCGGTCGGCAACCTCCACCCGCACCCGACCAACAGTCCACCGCACGGTGACGACGCAGCGCTCCCCCGTGTGCACCAGCGCATTCGCGATCAACTCGCTCACACACAGCTCGACTTCCTGGAGCCCGTCGCCCGAGAGCGCCACCCCCCAGTCCCGCAGAATCGCCACCACCAGCCGTCTTGCCGCCGGCACGCCATCGACTCCCGACGGCACACCCGACTCCAGCGGAACCGGGAATCGAGCGGTGTTGAGCGGGCTGACGATCATGTTCCACCCCATTGCTCCTCCATCACTACAGATGGGCGGTGGCCGCCGACGAGCGGCAGCGAAAGGGATGCCAATCGCGACTCTCTGCCACGATGACAGCACTGAATGTAGTCACAGAAACTCTGCGAGTCAAGAATCCCTACTACTCGCAGTTCTTCACCGAGTCGTGCGAGACTCATGCAATCCAGGAAGGGGAGAACCATGGGATTCGGCCTTGTTGTGCGCTTCGTCGCTCGCGACGCGGCAGCTGCTCGCGCGTTCGACGAACTGGTAGAAGAGGCGCTCGAAGGGATCCGCTCCAAGGAGCCCGGAACTCTCGTTTACGTCAACCACGTGGTGCCGGACGAGCCAAACGTTCGAATCTTCTACGAGCTGTACGCGGACCGCGAGGCGTTCGACGAGCACGAACGCCAGCCTCACGTCCGCCGGTTCCTGGCCGAACGTGGCCAGTACCTCGAATCGTTCGAGGTCACGTTCCTGAACGAGGTCTCCGGTAAGGGAACGTCCGCCGACCAGGCGGCCCAATGAGTCCGGAAGAGCGGCGGGCCTTCGGCGCTCGCGTCGCCCAGCTCCGCAAGGGCCGCGGCATGAGCCAGGATCAACTCGCGGCAGCCATCAATCGAACCGCCAGTTGGGTCTCGCAGGTCGAACGGGGTGTCCAGCCTGTGGTCCGCCTCGACGTGCTCCAGCTACTGGCAAGCGGTCTCGGCGTTTCGATCCAGGCTCTTCGGCCAGACGCGCCGGGTTCGACCGGCCCAGAATCCGCACCCTCGGATCAGTCCAACGACCTTGATCTGGCCAGACTTTCACTCTCAGGGCATCCCGCCCTCGATGCCCTGCTCGCCGATCGGCCACGGGAAGGCGCTCCCGACTTGGCCCAGCTGGCTGCGGACGTCGAACAGCTCTGGCAACTGACCCACGACGCACGGTTCGCAGAACTGAGCCTGACCATCACCGAGGTCCTACCGCGGTTGGAACGGGCCGCGCGCACCACTGGTGGCGGAACCTACGAGATCCATCTGCTCCTCAGCCAGGCCTATCAGGCGGTCGCAGCGGCCTTCGTCCGCCAAGACGAGGCCGACGCGGCATGGGTGGCCGCCGATCGGGCTATCCGAGCCGCTGAGCAATCCGGTCAACCGCTACACGTCTTCGCCAGCATCTACCGACTCGCCCATGTGTTTGTCCGGCTACGGCGGCTTGATCAGGCGGATCACACAGCCGGAGGTGCCGTAACCGCCCTGCGAACGCACATGTCGGCGACCAATCCGACACCGGAGACGCTGTCAGTCCTCGGGTCCCTCCATCTGGTTCTCGCGCTGGCCGCCGCCCGCGGCGGCCAGCGCGAGCAGGCGCGGAAGGAGATCGCCAACGCCCGAGAGGTCGCCGCACAACTCGGGGAGGACCGCAACGATTTCAACCTCGAATTCGGCCCGACGAATGTCGAGATTCAGGCCGTCTCGACAGCGATCGACCTCGGCGATGCCGGTGAGGCCCTGGACCTGGGCCAGCGAATCAACGCTGAACATCTGTCTCCGGAACGGAGATCCAGGCTTCTGATCGACCTCGGAAGAGCTCACGCCCAAAGGCGCCACGTCGGAGAGGCCATCGACTGCCTGCTCCAGGCCGAAGAGCTGGCGCCAGAGAGCATCCGAACACACGTAGCAGCTCGCGCGACGATCCGCGAACTCATCCTCGTCGCGGGCCGGAGCGCACCATCGGAGCTGGTGAAGTTGGCCAAACGCGCAAACGCCACGGGGTGATGAGGGTGCGCATCGGGATCACGGGGCATCGGGGGCTGACGGCCGTCATCGAGGTGCAGGTGCGACGGCTGCTCGAAAGCGCTCTTGCAGGCGAGGATCCGACCTACCTCACCGTCGTGTCCTGCATCGCGGACGGGCCGGACTCGTGGCTGGCGACGATCGGGCTCGCCCAGGGCGCCCGGCTGGAGGTCGTCATCCCGGCGGATCGGTACCGAGACGGCCTGCCGGAGTGGCACCACCCGTCCTACGACCGACTGTTGGGCTCCGCCACCGCCATCCACCGGACTGGGCACGTGGAGTCCACCGAAGCCTCACACATGGCGGGCAGCGAACTCCTGGTCCAGCAGGTCGACCGACTCCTCGCCGTCTGGGACGGCCTGCCGGCCCGCGGCTTCGGCGGGACGGCAGACGTCGTCACGTACGCCCGGCAACACGGCGTCCCGGTCGACGTGCTGTGGCCCCAGGGGGCGCGCCGGTAGCCCCGGCAGGCACCGTCAGGCGCGCTCAACCGCACCGTCAAGCCGGGCGCGCCGCCGCGACCGCATCGGTGTACAGCTCGGTGGTCAAGTCATCTTCTCCGATGCCGAGTTCGTTCAGCACTGTCCTCACCAGGGTGAGAGCCGACGCGAGATCGATCTCCGTGGCAGCCTCCGTCTCGACCTCGATGAACGTGGCATCGTCCAGCTCGGGGACGCGAACGAGTGTGGCAAGCAGGGTCCGCCCATCGCGCCGGAAGCTGTAGTTGCGGCACCGTTTCTCGAACGCGATGCGCGGGGTGAAGCCCAGGCCTCGAACGATCTCGTGCACGGCCTCGGCATCCTCGACCCTCGTCTCGGCCTCCGGCTTCGAGCCGGAGGCCTCGTCCACCCGGGCGCCCTTGTAGGTGAGGACCGTGCGCGTGTCGTCAGAGCTGTGCACCGTGCGGATCCGCAGCTCACGGTCGGCGCCCATCAGGCTGCCGTCCGGCGCGTCGTAATAGGTGTCCCGGTAGACCTCGGCGCGGCCGACGCCGTGACGGTCCTCCAACTGCTTGAGCACGCCTTCCGGGTCGCGCACGACAGCCTTGAGCTCCGCTTCGATCGCCATCCTGTTCCCTCCGTCAGATCACGCGCTCAGCGCTGTCCACCATGACCTCGAATTGCCGGAGCCAGCCCCGATAGAGGGGGCCGTGCGGGGTGGGCAGCACCTTATAGGTTGCCGACTCATGCCCCTCCCAATCCGCATCGAAAGCCCCGACATAGAGGGTCCGGTCCAGCCTGATGATCCGCCACACTGGCACCGTGCTGTACTGATAGACCTCGACGTGACCGCACTCGGCAAGCTCCCGTAGCCTGGCCTTCGCCAGCCGGATACCACCCGCGATCGATTCGGCGGATTCCCCGATCTCGGCGGCACGCCGCTGCGCCGCCGGAGAATCCGGGTCGAGGAGCAGCACCCGTAGGCGCGGGGCGGGATCCCCGTCACGATCCATGTGCCGGCGCAACAGCGAGTCACGCAAGCCGAGGAGACCGAGGCCGCGCACGGCGAGGACGTCCAGCTCGGATGCCGACCTTGCCGCTCGCTGGATCTCGACGGCGGCCGCCGCCTGGTCGCTGTAGACACGCACGATCTCAGGGAACGCCGCCAAGTAGAAGGCGGATCCGGGCGCGCGTCGGCCGTCCGAGCGCGGCGCCAGCCCGATCAGACGTCGCGCATCGTCGGGGAGGTTCAGCCCGTCCGCAATGCGCTCGAAGACGTCCAGCTTCGTGATGAGCCGACGCCCGTTGATGATCTCGTTCACGCGGCCTTGGGTCATCCCCACCTGCACAGCCAACCGGGCCTGGCTGGCTCCGCTGTGATGCTGCACGTACCGGAAGATGGCGGCCACATCGCGGCCCCTCAGCGCACGGCGCACCTCCTCGTTCTGCCAGGCGAGGTCAGTCAGTCTGATCGGTTCGAGTGCGGTACCCACGAGGCGCGTCCCTTGTCGGTCGATCCATCCCACAGCGAGATCACCGTCTGTATATTGGCATTGACGGTCAGTCACACAACTCTGGATGTTACTGGCCCCGCTTCGCCGCCAACTCCAACGCCACGAGAACGAGCGAGGCAGACCGAGGCATGTTGTCCATCCGATTCGTTCAACGACAAAACATGGGAGTCAAGTTGAGCTCCACTACCAATCTCCGCCCCATTGCCCCGTGGGACTTCGCGCGCTTGGTGCCCCTGCGTAACGGCGAGCCGTCGCGGTGGCAGTACGTGGGCTTGGACCCGAGGACGCAGACCGGCCGATGGGCCGGCGAGGACGGGCAGATGTCCCCCGTCGAACTCGGCAAGCACGGCACCTCTGTGAACACCTACCCGCCCACCCAGCAGGGCAAGGACGGCAAGGTGGACGGCGACTCCGGCCACGACGCGTCGCAGGACTGAGGAGTAGGGCCATGGACGGACGCCCGGTGCTGGTCTCCACCGAATACGAGGACCCGACGGCCGATCTCGTCATCGCGGAGCTGAACCGGCGCCGGGTGCCCGTTCTGCGGCTGGACCCCGGCAAGGACCTTCCCGGCCCCGTCGCCCTCGCGGCCCGACTCGGCACCGACGGGCTGAGTGGCACGCTTCGCGCCGGTGACCGCGCCGTCGGTCTCCACGAGGTGCGTGCGCTCTACCACCGCCGCCCGAGTCCCTATCTCCCGGGCAGCGGCGACCAGGCCGAGCGATTCGCGGCACACGAAACGCGCCGGGGCCTCGGTGGCGTGCTCGCGGCACTGCCGGGCTGCCTCTACCTGAGCCATCCGCAGGCCATCGCCCGAGCCGAGTACAAGCCGGAACAACTCACCATCGCCGCCGGACTCGGACTGCGGGTGCCCGAGACCCTGATCACCAACGATCCCACTGTGGCGAGATCGTTCGCGTCTGGGCAACCGACCATCTACAAGCCGCTGCATGCCGGCCCGTATCACGTCGAAGGTGAGCCTGCGGGCATCTGGGCAGCGGTGGTGGACCCCGCGAGCATCGATGATCGGCTGATTGATTGCCCACACCTCTTCCAGGCACAAGTGCCGAAGGTAGGAGACGTCCGGGCAGTGGTCGTGGGTGATCGGGTGTTCTGTGCTCTGATCAAGGCCCCGGAAGGCGTGGTGGACTGGCGCAGCGAGTACCGCGCCCTGACCTACGAAGCGGTCGAATGCCCCGAGCCGATCCGGGCGGCCCTACTGCTCTACCGTCGCGAATTCGGTCTGAATTTCGGCGCGTTCGACTTCGCGGTGACCACCGAGAACGAGTGGTGGTTTCTGGAGTGCAACCCCAACGGCCAGTGGGCGTGGCTCGAACACGCGGCACAGCTTCCCATCACGACCGCGATTGCCGACCTTCTGGAGAACGGAGAACCCGCGTGACCGACATGACGTCCGAGGCCCTTCGGGCGGGGCTCGTCGCCCAGCTTCAGCGGCAGGGGACGATCCGCAGCCCCGAGTGGGAAGCCGCGATGCTGGCCGTCCCGCGTGAGGCGTTCCTCGCGGGTGGATGGTTCGAGCACGACGGCGGCGGCCGGTACCGGCCCGCCTCGCTCGACGCCTCGCCGGAGCTGATCCGGCGGGTGTACGAGGACGACAGCCTGGTGACTCAACTCGGCGGTGTGGTCTTTCCGTTCCAGCTGGACGGGCGCCTGCTGCTCCCGCCGACTTCCTCATCGACCATGCCGGGCCTCGTGGTCCGCATGCTCGAAGACCTCCGGGTGTCGGCGGGCATGTCGGTGCTCGAAGTGGGCACCGGCACTGGCTACTCCACCGCCCTGCTGACACACGTCCTCGGCGACGAGCAGGTGACCTCCGTCGAGGTCGACGCGGACGTCTCCGGGCGGGCCGCAGCCGCTCTCGGCGGACTCGGTTACTGGCCGAACCTCGTCGTCGGCGATGGACTGGCAGGCCACCGCGCCGATGCACCGTACGACCGTGTGATCGCCACCTGCGGAGTGCGCACCATCCCAGCACAGTGGATCGAGCAAACCAAGCCCGGTGGCGTGATCCTGGCCACTGTGGGCGGCTGGATGAACGCCTCGGAGCTGGCCCGGCTCACCGTCCGGAAAGACGGGACGGCTGTCGGCTCGTTCCTCGGGGGCGAGATCTCGTTCATGTTCGCCCGTCCCCACCAGCCGCCGCCCCTCGGGCTATTGCCCGACCTGGACTCCGGCGAGGATCGCGGCGCCACGTACGGGCCCGAGGTGCTGGACGACTGGACTGCTCGTTTCGTCGCCCAGATCGCCGCGCCTCAAGCCCAGAAGATCGCCCTGCACCGCGACGGCCGGGTCGAGCACGTCCTGCTTGACGTCACGGCCGGGTCCTGGGCGGTGCTCTTCCCGACTGCCGACGGCTGGAGGGTTCGCCAGGGAGGCCCGCACCGACTGTGGGACGACATCGAAAGGCACCTCACGCGCTGGTACGGCGACGAAGCGCCACCGCTGGAGCGCTTCCAGATCACCGTCACGCCGCAGGCACAGACGATCGGGTGGACGACCACCTGACGTCCAGCCCGGTTACTGCGAAAGCCGGGAAGCGGTGAGCCGTGCCCCACCCGTGCGTGGGGCACGGCGTCCGAACGTCCGCTGTCAGGCTTCCAGCAGGCCGTTCTTCACGGTCTGCCAGGCGATGATGAGCCACGGGTTGACCTCGAACCGGAAGAAACCCTTCTCCGGGGCGAGGGTGATCTTCTTGCCGTCCGCTGTGATGCCGGACAGACGGTTCCAGCACGGGTCGAACGCCTCGGGCAGCGCTGGCAGTCCGCCAACTGGGGAGGAAGAGACCAGAACTGGCGATACCGTGGATTCCGCCATCGAGCTGAGCCGGAGGGACGTGGTGGATCGCCGAGGGTTCGTGGCCGCCTCCAGCGCGTACGCGCTTGCGGCGCTGGGCCTACCTGACCCGGACGCCGTCCTACGGCGCGTGCGGCTCAAGTCGGGCGGCAAGGTTCAGGTCGGCCGTGGCGAGGTTGCCGCCATCCGTCAGATGACGAAGTCTCTCGGCGATGCGGCGGCCGAGCTGGGCGGCGGACACGCCCGCCACCTCGCAGTCCGATATCTCCACGACGACGTGGCCCCATGGCTGGACGGTACCTGGACCGAATCCGTCGGCCGGGAGTTGTTCGCGGCCGCCTCTCAGCTCGTCCACCTGGCCGGGTGGATGGCCCAGGACGAGGGCAACCAGGACGCCGCCCAGCAGTACTACGCCCACTCGTTCCGCCTGGCCTCCGAGGCCGGCGACGCCGAACTGGCCGCCACCGCTCTCCGCGGCCTCGCCGTCCAGGCGATCGATCTCGGCTTCCGTCCGACGGCCGTGCGGATAGCGGAAGAATGCGTCGACCAAGCCAAGACACTCAACGGTCCCCGAGCCCTTGCCTACTACCAGGCCACTCTCGCCAACGCCGCAGCTCTCGACGGTGATCGCCGCACCGCCACCGCCGCGCTGTCGGCCTCCCAAACTGCGATCGAACGCGCCACCGACACCCCGGGCGAGTCCTGGGCCTCGCACTACAGCATCGGCCGGTGGGCCCACGAGTCCGGCGTGATCCTCGCCCAACTCGGCGACTACACCGCCGCGCAGGAACACCTCCACCATGCGCTCGACATCCACGGGCTGGACCGACGCCGCACCCGCGCCATTGTCCTCGCCGACCTCGGCACCGTCCGTCTCCGCCAAGACGACCTCGACGGCGCCCTCACATCGTGGAACGACTTCCTCGACTGCGCGGACGGCATCCGCTCCATCAAGGTCCAGGACGCCGTGGAGGACATGCGCGCCCGTCTTTACCGTCTCCGCAACGTACTCGGCGTCGAGGAACTCGATGAGCGCGCCGCAGCACTGGGGTGAACCGGTGACAGATGACCAGCCGAACCCATCGGACAGCCGAGAACAGTGGCAGCGGGTACGAGGCTTTCTGAACGACCACCGCTTCGCGTTGACCGGTCGGCTCCTGGCCGAGAGTGCTCCCCACCACCTGGTCCCCGGAGCGCCTCTGTTGGCGCGTCGGCACTGGATTCCGGAACAGCCGGTGCCCCTGGAGCGCGTCCGGCTGCGTTGGCAGCCGGACGCGCCCTCAGCGCCAGTGGACGGTGGTGAACCCGAGCTGGATCACGTCCGCCCGCACCGGCAAGACGGAACGACCTACCACCATTACGCCGATGCAGTTCGGGATCTCGCCAAGCCCAAGCTGTTCGAGAACCGAAGCTGCTACCGCCTGCTCGACGTTGACGAGTCTGCCGCCGAGCCGACACTGACCTTCGGGCGCGGCCAGTACTTCGACGTGATCAACATCTGCGAGGCAGCAGCGCACGAGTACGCAGCGGCGGTCCTGGCGGGTTCGGACCGGCGCACGCCCTTCCGTACGGCCATCGGCGATCCGACCGACCTCGCGCGCCGCCCCGTCATGGCGGCCACCAGCACCCTGGTGATCCGGCACGATCGCCGAACCGGCGAGGCCGAGTTCGTGTTGCACTGGCGCGACCCCGGGAAGGTGGCCAGTGGCGGGGGCCTCTACCAGGTGATGCCGGTCGGGATGTTCCAGGCCTCGCACGACGCGCCGTGGAACGAGGCCAACGACTTCGACCTGTGGCGCTCCATCCTGCGGGAACTGAGCGAGGAACTGCTCGGCGACACCGAGGACTACGGCAGCGACAAGGCGCCCATCGACTACGCCGCCTGGCCGCTCAACAAGACGTTCACCGCTGCGCGCGAGGCCGGCCGACTGCGGGTGTTCTGGCTCGGCCTCGGGATGGACCCACTGACCTATGTCACCGACATGCTCACCGTGGCCGTCTTCGACGCCGAGTTGTTCGATGAGACCTTCCAGCGGATCGTCTCCACGAACGACGAAGGCCGTCGCGTAGTGCTGGAGGACGCGACAGGGCGTTCAACAGGCATTCCGTTCACTGCCGAGCAGGTGGATCGCCTCACCGCCGCAGAACCGATGCAACCCGCCGGTGCGACGCTCCTGCGGCTCGCCTGGAAGCATCGAGGGGCACTGTTGCGGTAACCCGTTGGCAGTGTTCACCGAGCCCCCAGTTCGGAAGCGTCCGCGGCCGAGCACTTTCCGATGGTGTCGAGGTCGTTCCGCTGTGCGTTCGGCCGGGGCGTGCCGCCGGTGTCGTCCCAGGTCAGGAGGAGGGTTCACGGGTCTCCGGCCGTAGCCGGGGCATGGGACATCGCGCGGGCGACGTCCACCGCTTCTGTGTGCCGCGTGGTCTAGTGGGTCTCCAGGGGAGGCCGACTCGGTCGTGGACGGGTGCCGGTGGAGGGGTGGATGTGACGACGGAAGCGGCGGGGAGGACGACGGCCGCGGAGGCGGTTCGCGGCAGCGGAAACAGCAGCGGCAGCGGCGTCCACGGCGGCGTCGGCCCGGGGGTGTTCTGGCGCTACTGGACCGCCTCGACGGTCAGCCGGCTCGGGGACCAGGTGACGGCGGTGGCACTGCCGCTGATCGCCGTGGTCACCCTGCACGCGTCGGCGCTCGATGTCAGCCTGATCACCGGCGCCGCCTACGTCGCCTGGCTGCTGCTCGGGCTGCCGGCCGGCGTCCTGGTCCAGCGTCTGCCGGTGCGCGGCATCCAGGTCGCGATGGACCTGGTCCGCGCGGCCGCCCTGGCCTCGATACCGCTCGCGGCCGCCCTCGGGGTGCTGGGCCTGCCGCAGCTGGTCGTGGTCGCGCTGCTGGTCGGCTTCGCGAACGTCCTCTTCGACGTGGGCAATTCGACCTTCCTGCCCTCCATCGTCGCCGAGGAGCAGCTCACCGCCCGCAACAGCCTGTTCTCCGGCAGCATCGCGGCGACCGACCTGGCGGGGCCGTCCGTGGGTGGCGTGCTGGTGCAACTCGTCGGCGGCACGGCGGCGATGGCGCTGGACGCGGTGAGCTACCTCGCCTCGGCCGTGTTGCTGAGCAGCCTGCCCCGTGCCGAACGCCCTTCCCCGGCCGACGCCATCGGACGTCCCGGCATGCGTGAGCAGATCCGCGAGGGCTGGCGGTTCGTCGCCCGGCATCCGGTGCTCGCGCGGTGCGCCGCGGCCGCCACCGCGGTGAACTTCGTGTTCGGCGGGCTGCTGACGCTCAGCCCCGTCTTCCTGGTCCGTGTCCTCGACGCGCCACCCGCCGTGGTCGGCGCCCTGATGGCCACGGGGGGAATCGGCAGCCTCACGGGCGCCGCCCTCACCCCTCACCTGGCGCCCCGGGCCGGCAGCGGCCCCGCGCTGTGCTGGGCGGCGGTCGTCGCCACCGCCTCCGTGTTCCTGCTCTCCCTGGCCGGGCCCGGCTGGGCCACGCTGCTCTTCGCCGTCGGCAACGCCGGCTTCTCCGGCGGCGTCGTGGTCATCTCCATCGTCGCCCGCACGTACCGTCAGACGCGGACCCCTCCGGAGCTGCTCTCCCGGGTGACGGCCACCGTGCGGTTCGTCTCCTGGGGTGCCGTCCCGGTCGGCGCCCTCGTCGCCGGCGCCGTCGCCTCGGCCTTCGGTCTCCGCACGGCTCTGTTGCTGCTCGCCGTGGCGGGCGTGGCGAGCCCGGCCGTCCTCCTGGCCGGCCCGGTCCGCCGCATGCGGGACCTTCTGTGAGCGTCGACGAGTCGCCGGGAGTGTGAAAGTCCGGGCTCAGCGGCGGACGGCGGCCTGGCGGGTGCGGCGGACGACGCGGTGGAGGCGTTGGACCGCGATGAAGCGGTTCATGTGGTCGCCCAGGGTCAGGCGGTACTTGAGGCGCAGTTGGGGGTTGAGGGCGGCCAGGCGGTCGGGGCCGATGGCGTGGAGGAGGCGGCTGACGTGCCGCTGGTAGACCTCCCAGTAGGCGCGGTCGCCGTCGGGGATGGACCAGAAGAACATCGGGATCTCCTCGACCAGGCAGTTCAGGTCGTAGGCGCGCAGGTGCACGGCGAACTCGGGTTCGGGGCGGGCGATCAGCCACTCGCGGACGAGTTCCATCGAGCGGACCCGGTCGATCAGGCCGCGCGGGTCGGTCTTCTTCTGGGTGATGGACAGGTCGCCGCCCTCGCGGACCCGCCAGTGGTAGATCGGGTCGGCGAGCACGTCGACCCGCTCGGCGAGGAAGTGGTGGGGCACGCTGACCGGGGCGTCCTCGTACAGGATGCCCTCGGGGTAGCGGATGTCCGCGGCGTCGAAGAAGGAGCGCCGGTAGACCTTGTTCCAGGCGGTGCGGTCGGTGACCAGGGCGGGCAGTTCGCTGACGTGGGTGCGCAGCCGGGTCTCGCGGAACGGGCGGCGGTGGGCGTGCGAGGGGGTGAGGCCGGTGGTGCGCAGGCGCATCGCGTTGCCGGCGGCGAAGTCGGATCCGGTCTCGTCCAGCGTGCGGATCATCAGCTCGTACGCGTGCGGCGGCAGGGTGTCGTCGCTGTCCACGAAGGCCAGGTACTCGGTGCCGGGGGTGAGGTGGCGCCAGCCGGTGTTGCGGGCGGCGCCGAGGCCCTTGTTCTCCTGCTGGACGAGGCGGAAGCGCGGGTCCCGGGCGGCGTGGGCCTTGGCGATGACGGGGCCGTCGTCGGTCGAGCCGTCGTCGACCATCACGCACTCGAAGTCCTCGAAGGTCTGGGCCGCGATCGAGTCCAGACACTCCCCGAGGTAGCGCTCGACGTTGTAGATCGGGACTACGAGGGAGAGACGCGGGGCCATCGCACGGCCTTTCGCTCAGGAGCGGACTGGCCGGGTGGCCGTCGACCACCGGGCACCGGCGGTGGCCCGAGCATACGGACCGTGCGCCGCCCTTGGGCGAACAACGGGTTGATTCGGGCCTGTGGATCGGTGCATCAGTCGTGTCCAACGTCAACGAACCCGCGCAAAAAGCCCCTTGGGGTGAAAGGGGAGGACCCCGGACCGCCCGACCGGTCCGGGGCCCTCCGGCTACCTGAATCGGGTCAGGCGCTCTTCACGGCCGCGAAACGGGCCGACACGTCCTGCCAGTTGACGACGTCCCACAGACGGGTGACGTAGTCCGGGCGGACGTTGCGGTACTGGAGGTAGTAGGCGTGCTCCCAGGCGTCGAAGGCCAGCAGCGGGGTGGTGCCCTGGCCGACGTTGCCGTGGTGGTCGTAGACCTGCTCGACGATCAGGCGCTGACCGAGCGGCTCCCAGGAGAGGATGCCCCAACCGGAGCCCTGGACGCCGGTGGTGGCGTTGGTGAGCTGCTTCTTGAAGGCGTCGAAGCTGCCGAAGTGCTCGGTGATCGCGTCGGCCAGCTCGCCCTCGGGGCGGTCGCCGCCCTCGGGCGACAGGTTCTGCCAGAACAGCGAGTGCAGGACGTGGCCCGACAGGTGGAAGGCGAAGGTCTTCTGCAGGCCGACGAGGCCGCCGAACTGCTCCTTGTCGCGGGCCTCGGCCAGCTGCTCCAGGGTGTCGTTGGCGCCCTTGACGTAGGCGGCGTGGTGCTTGGAGTGGTGCAGCTCCAGGATCTCGGCCGACATCGCCCGCTCCAGCGCGGAGTAGTCGTACGGCAGGTCGGGAAGCGAGTAGGTGTCCATCAGGACACGGCCCCTTTCAGCGGGTTGAACGATGACGATCGTGCCGGGACAACACTATTGCGTATGGGTTGCAGGAACGAAGCATGGGCTCCTGCTTATTCCTCACGTCTCGTCGGGCACAATGGTCGCCAGGCCGTGTAATGACCGATGAGGGTGAGTGACCATGACGCAGTCGCCGGTGGTGCTGGGGATCGAGTCCTCCTGCGACGAGACCGGCGCGGGCCTGGTCCGGGGCGGCGTCCTGCTCGGGCAGGCGGTCGCGTCGAGCATGGACGAGCACGCCCGCTACGGCGGGGTGGTGCCCGAGATCGCGGCCCGGGCGCACGTCCACGCGATGGCGCCGGTGGTCCGGGAGGCGCTGGACCGGGCCGGGCTGACGCTGGGGGACGTCGGCGCCGTCGCGGTGACGACCGGTCCGGGACTGTCCGGCGCCCTCCAGGTCGGCGTGGCCGCCGCCAAGGGGTACGCCTTCTCGCTCGGCGTCCCGCTGTACGGGGTGCACCACCTCGCCGGGCACGTCGCCGCCGCGGCCCTCGACGGCGGCCCGCTGCCGGACCCGTGCGTCGTCCTCATCGTCTCCGGCGGGCACACCTCGCTGCTGCTCGTCCGCGACCTCGCGCGGGACCGGATCGTCCATCTCGGCGACACCCTGGACGACGCGGCCGGCGAGTGCTTCGACAAGGTCGCCCGGATCCTGGGCCTCCCCTACCCCGGCGGCCCGGCCGTCGACCGCGCCGCCCGCGAGGGCGACCCGACGGCCGTCCGCCTGCCGCGCCCGCTGACCGGCCCCCGGGACGACCCGTACGCCTTCTCCTTCTCCGGCCTGAAGACCGCCGCCGCCCGCTGGGTCGAGGCGCAACACGAGCCGTACGTCCCCGACGCGGCGGCCGCGTTGCAGGAGGCGGTCGCGGACGTGCTGACCCGCAAGGCGGTGCGGGCCTGCACCGACCACGGGATCGGCACGCTGGTGGTGGTCGGCGGGGTGGCGGCCAACTCCCGGGTGCGGGCGCTGGCCGAGCGGCGGTGCGCGGCCGCCGGGATCACCCTGCGGGTGCCGCCGCTGCGGCTGTGCACCGACAACGGCGCGATGGTGGCGGCGATCGGCGACCTGTTGGTCCGGTCGGGGGCCGAGCCCGCTCCGGCGGACCTGTCGGTGGACCCGTCGGCGCCGCTGGAGTACGCGGCGCTGGCCCCGGTTGCCCGCAAGGCCGCCTGACGACGCGAAGCCTCCTGACGAACCGTCCACTCGGGCGGCGCCCCCCGGCAACGGTTCACGGCAACGGTTCGGTCTCGCCGCGTCGGAACTCCGGTCCAGGGTCTTCCTTTTACCTCACCAAGTGTGCCATTTTACATGTCACACATCAGGCCCGTCCGTGCGCCCCAACACGCACGGCCACCCTCACGGCCCTGGAGGCCCCCACCCCATGCGTCCCTCCCGGATAGCGAA
>NZ_JAFLNG010000131.1 GCF_017427025.1 Streptomyces sp. FH025 | reverse complement strand
CGGCCGGGGCCGACGCGGCGCTGGTGACCAGGGCGGCGAACGTGCGGTACCTGACGGGCTGCGCGCCCTGTGGTGCGACGCTGCTGCTGACCCGGGAGCGGGCGCTGCTGTCGCTGCCGGACGACCTGCCGCCGGACGACACGGGGGAGCACCTGATCGCCCCCGACGTCACCCAGGTTCCGGTGCCGGGCGGAGCGGACACCGCGCTGGCCGCCGCGGCCGCCGCCGCGCGGCTGGGGGTGCGGGACCTCGCCGTGGAGGAGCACGACCTGACCGTCACCCGGCACCGGGCGGTGGCGGGGCTGCTGGAGGGGGCCCGGCTGGCGGACCTCGGCCAGGTGGTGGAGCGGCTGCGGGTGGTCAAGGACGAGCACGAGATCGCGGATCTGCGGATCGCCGCCGAGATCGCGGACCAGGCGCTCGGCGAGCTGCTGGAGTCGATCCTGGTCGGCCGCACCGAGCGGCACCTGGCGATGGAGCTGGAGCGCCGGATGATCGACCACGGCGCGGACAGGGCCGCCTTCCCCGTCTCGGTCGGCACCGGCAGTCACTCCGGCCAGTCCGCCCACCAGCCGACCGACCGCCGGGTGGAGGAGGGCGACTTCCTCACCGTGGTGATGGGCGCCCGCTACCGCGGCTACGGCGTCTCGACCGCCCGGACCTTCGTGATCGGCGCCGCCCCCGCTCCCTGGCAGGTCGAGCTGCACCGGCTGGTCTTCCGCGCCCAGCGGGCCGGCCGGGAGGCCCTCGGGCCGGGCGTGGAGCAGTGCGTACCCGACCGGGCCGCCCGGCAGGTCCTGGAGGCGGCGGGCCACACCGAGCCCTCCCCGCACCCGATGGGCCACGGCATCGGCCTGGAGATCCGGGAGGCGCCGCGCCTCGGTCCTTCGGACATGGGTAAACTGGAAAGCCGCGTGCCGGTCACCGTCGGCCCAGGGGTGCACCTCCCGGGCAAGGGCGGGGTCCGGATCGAGGACACGCTCGTCGTGCGCCCCCTCGAGGAGGGCGGGCCCGAGCTGCTCACCATTACCACCAAGGAGCTCCTCGCCCTGTGACGGCGGCCCCCGAAGGCCGTCGGCGGCAGGACGCAACCCCTTGGTTCCTTGACAGCTATATCCAGGAGTAAGTGCGCCCGTGGCTTCCACGAACGATCTCAAGAACGGCATGGTCCTCAAGCTGGAGGGCGGCAAGCTCTGGTCCGTCGTCGAGTTCCAGCACGTCAAGCCCGGCAAGGGCCCGGCCTTCGTGCGTACCAAGCTCAAGGAGGTCCTGACCGGCAAGGTCGTCGACAAGACCTTCAACGCGGGCACCAAGGTCGAGACCGCCAACGTCGACAAGCGCGGCATGCAGTTCTCGTACAAGGACGGCGAGAACTTCGTGTTCATGGACATGGACACCTACGACCAGCTGACCATCGAGCCGGCCGTCGTCGGTGACGCCGCCAAGTACCTGCTGGAGGGCTTCGAGGCCCTGGTCGCCACCAACGAGGGCGCGGTCCTGTACATCGAGCTCCCGGCCGCCGTCGAGCTGACCATCGCCAACACCGAGCCGGGCGTCCAGGGCGACCGCTCCACCGGTGGCACCAAGCCGGCCACCCTGGAGACCGGTGCGGAGATCCAGGTCCCGCTGTTCGTCGTCACCGGCGAGAAGGTCAAGGTCGACACCCGCGACGGCAGCTACCTCGGCCGGGTGAAGTAAGTCCGTGTCGGCCGCACGCAGTAAGGCCCGTACCCGGGCCTTCCAGATCCTCTTCGAGGCCGACCACCGCGGGGTCGACCCGCAGCAGGTCCTCGCCGACTGGGTGGCCCGCGCCCGCGAGCCCAAGCCCGACGAGGGCACCCCGCAGGTCGGCGAGTACACCATGGAGCTGATCGAGGGGTACGTCCAGCACGCGCGTCGCATCGACGACCTGATCGAGCAGTACGCCGTGGGCTGGACCCTCGACCGGATGCCGATCGTGGACCGCAACGTCCTGCGGCTCGGTGCCTACGAGCTGATCTGGGAGGACGGCGTCCCGGACGCGGTCGTCCTGGACGAGGCCGTCGAGATCGCCAAGGAGTTCTCCACGGACGACTCCCCGGCCTTCGTCAACGGTCTGCTCGCCCGCTTCCTGGAGCTGAAGCCGAGCATCCGCCGGTAGCAGGTCATCCTCGTGAACGGCCGCCGGACCCGAACAACGGGTCCGGCGGCCGTTCGCGTGTTCGAGATCATCGCGACCATCGCGCGTTTCACCCGGTCGGCGTAAGGTGGAGCCCTACTCGCCAGTAACTTGGCGTCCGGGACCCCGTGCGAAGGGCAGGCCACCTCCATGACCACCGCGATCCGCAGCGAGTTCGACGAGGGCATCGCCCTGACCAGACACCCCGAGGATCCCGGCCGCTACGAGGCCGAACTCGGCACCGGCTGGCAGATCGGCGGCGGGGTCAACGGCGGCCTGCTGCTCGCCGTGGCCGGACACGCGCTGTCGCTGGAACACGGGCAGCACCCGGACCCGGTGTCGATCAGTGGTTACTACCTGTCCGCCTCCACCCCCGGCCCGGCCACCGTCCGCACCGAGGTGCTGCGCACCGGCCGCGGCCTGTCCACCGGCACCGCCTCGCTCAGCCAGGACGGTGTCGAGCGGCTGCGGGTGGTGGCCAGCCACGGCGACCTCGCCGCCGCCGAGGGCGAGGTGCGCACCACCGCGACCCCGCCGCAGCTGCCGCCGCCGGACCGCTGCATCGGCATCGAGCACGCGCCCCGGCAGCTCGTCGAGCAGGCCGCCCTGCTGGAGCGCTTCGACCTGCGGCTCGACCCGGCGACCGTCGGCTGGGCGCTCGGGCAGCCCTCCGGCAACGGCCGCATCCAGGGCTGGTTCCGGCTCGCCGACGGCCGCGAGCCCGACCCGCTGCTGCTCCTGCTGGTCGCCGACGCGCTGCCGCCGGTCACCTTCGACCTCGGCATGCCCGGCTGGGCCCCGACCGTCGAACTGACCGTCCACCTGCGCGCCAAGCCCGCGCCCGGCTGGCTGCGGGTCACCCACGCCACCCGCAACCTGGCGGGCGGCTACTTCGAGGAGGACGCCGAGATCTGGGACGAGACCGGCCGCCTGGTCGCCCAGTCCCGCCAGCTGGCCAGGGTCCCGCGGTCCGCCTGACACCCCCGCTATTACCGGTGGTTACATTCCTGTGACACGCCGTACGTGTGCGGCGCTCGGGATTGGGGAGGAAGACGGCCAGTGGCGAGCTCGCCGCTGACCGTCACCGCCGACGGTCGCCCGTCGAAGCCAGGAGCCTCCGATGACCAGCCGCAAGGGACGTGCCCGCCGTAACTCCGACTGCACCACCGGCAGCCTGCGGCCCGCGCTGCGGGCTCCGCACCGGTCACGGCGGGGCGAGGGGGCCGAGCAGGCGTTCGTCATCGGGGTGCTCACCAACGCCGCGGACTTCGCACGGGCCCGGGCCTGGGGGATCTCCGACGCCGCCGACCACGAGAGCTACCTGGCCGAGACCGCCGAGCTGCTGGCCGACGCGCTGGAGCGCTTCGACACCGTCCGGGCCCGGATGTTCCACCCGCAGGACTTCGAGGAGTTCTGCCTGCTGCACGGTCTGGACCCGGCCGAGCCCGGCGCCCGCGACCGCTACCTGGTCAACCCGTCGCTCCGGACCCAACTGCTGCCCTACCAGGGCGAGGAGCTGGCCGGCGACTTCGTGCCGAGGCTGGTCCGGGCCCGGGAGAACGGGCTGACGCTCTGCCACGCCGACCTGCTGCTGGACGGCGGCCTGTGCGGGGGCGCGGGCGGCGCCGACGAGGAGCACGTCCGCTGGGTGCGCACCGCCTACCAGCGCGGGGGCGAGGTGTTCCGCCGGATGCTGGTCGGCGCGGGCGCCGGGGTCTACGAGCTGCGCCTCCAGGTGGACGCGCCGGGCGGCCGGCTCGCCGCGGCGGCCCGGGTGCTCCAGTGGGAGGACGGCGTGGTGCGGATCAACGACGAGGACCTGGA
The DNA here is from genome assembly GCF_017427025.1 of Streptomyces sp. FH025. GTDB lineage: Bacteria > Actinomycetota > Actinomycetes > Streptomycetales > Streptomycetaceae > Kitasatospora. Next base: position 10,123 of record NZ_JAFLNG010000131.1, on the reverse strand, counting down.
GCTGGTCTGCGCGGTGCTGTGCGCCGGGCTGGCGCTGGAGCTGCCGGGCGTCGCGGTGCTGCACGGCTCGCAGGGTTCGGCGGCCTCCTGCGGCGAGTACCTGCCGGCCGCCTGGGCCTGGTCGAGCGGCGGGCCGGACTGGGCACCGGCCGCCGGCCCGGTGCGGCTGGACGGGGTGGCGGCGCGGCCGGGCTACAGCCTCGGGACGGTCTGCTGAGGCCGGTGACGGTCGCGGCAACACCGCGGCGCGGCCCCGGATCTCCGGGACCGCGCCGTGACGTTTCTGCTTGCCAGCACTGCTAAAGCGAGTGCTGGGTGCTGCTGGTTTCCGCTGGCGGGAGCCGGTGCGGTGAGCCTCAGCTCGCGTCCTCCTCGCGCACCGCGCGGCGGGCGTCGGGGTTCAGCACGCCCCACGAGATCAGCTGCTCGGTGAGGATCGACGGCGACTGGTCGTAGATGACGGCCAGGGTGCGCAGGTCGTCCTGGCGGATCGAGAGCACCTTGCCGTTGTAGTCACCGCGCTGGCTCTGGATGGTCGCCGCGTAGCGCTGCAGCGGGCCGGCCTTCTCGGAGGGGACCTGAGTCAGTCTCTCCAGGTCGAGGACCAGGCGCGGCGGCGGCTCGGCCGCCCCGCCGGGAGTACCGCCGGGCAGGAGCTCCTGCACCGGAACGCCGTAGAACTCGGCGAGCTCGGCCAGCCGCTGCACGGTGACCGCACGGTCGCCGCGCTCGTACGAGCCGACGACGACTGCCTTCCAGCGCCCCTGGGACTTCTCCTCGACACCATGCAGGGAGAGCCCCTGCTGAGTGCGGATCGCTCGGAGCTTGCCTCCGAGCTGCTTCGCGTAGTCGCTGGACATTGATCTCCCCGGACGAGATTGCTTCGCGTTCAGTGGTGGGTCACGGACGATGGCCGGCGTCGCTACCGGTGGGTTCGACGCCCGTCTCGTAACTCACTGTAAGGTTACGTAGAGTAAGATAGTTGCGTCAAGCCGAATGGGGCAGTCGTGCGAATGGGCCGCATCATCGGTGCGTCCTGGGCGTGAACCCGGTGAAGCGGAATGATGGAGTTCCACTTGCCTCCCGGGGGCGCTGTTAGGATGACTCGAAGCCCACGCCCGGTCGGCGGGGGCAGATCCCCAGACATCCTTTAAGGCCCGTCCCGTGAGGCGGGGAAGGAGGTCCGCTTCGGCATGACCACACACCACGAATCGACGCCGCGACCGCCGCACCAGGTGCTGGACGGCACGGACATCGCCCGGGTCGTCACCCGGATAGCGCACGAGATCGTCGAGCGCGCCAAGGGCGCGGAGGACGTCGTGCTGCTCGGCATCCACACCAGGGGCGTCCACCTCGCCCGCCGCCTGCACGCCAGGCTGGCCCAGATCACCGGGCGCGAGATCCCGCTGGGCACCCTGGACATCACCATGTACCGGGACGACCTGCGGCTGAAGCCCGCCCGCGCCCTGGAACACACCGAGATCCCGTCCGGCGGGATCGACGGCAAGCTGGTCATCCTGGTCGACGACGTGCTCTTCTCCGGCCGCACCATCCGCGCCGCGCTGGACGCGCTGAACGACATCGGCCGCCCGCGCGCCGTCCAGCTCGCCGTCCTGGTCGACCGCGGCCACCGTGAGCTGCCGATCCGGGCCGACTACGTGGGCAAGAACCTCCCCACCTCGCTGCGCGAGGCCGTGCAGGTGCGCCTGTCCGACGCCGACGGCGTGGACGCCGTCCTGGTCGGCGACCGCGACTACACCGCCCGCAGCTCGCAGGCCCTGGCCTCCCAGCCCACCGAACCGCACCTCCCGGAGTAAACCCGCGTGAAGCGCCATCTCGTCTCCGCCGCCGATCTCAGCCGCGACGACGCGCTGCTGATCCTGGACACCGCCGAGGAGCTGGCCCAGCTCTCCGGCCGGGCCGTCAAGAAGCTGCCCACGCTGCGCGGTCGTACCGTCGTCAACCTCTTCTTCGAGGACTCCACCCGCACCAAGACCTCCTTCGAGGTCGCCGAGAAGCGGCTGTCCGCCGACGTCATCAACTTCTCCGCCAAGGGCTCCTCGGTCTCCAAGGGCGAGAGCCTCAAGGACACCGCGCTGACCCTGCAGGCGATGGGCGCCGACGCGGTGGTCATCCGCCACCACGCCTCGGGCGCGCCGGCCCGGCTGGCCCAGTCCGACTGGCTGCACGGCAGCGTGATCAACGCCGGTGACGGCACCCACGAGCACCCCACCCAGGCGCTGCTCGACGCCTTCACCATGCGCCGCCACCTCAACCCTGGGTCGGGCAGGGACCTCGCGGGCCGCCGGGTGACCATCGTCGGCGACATCCTGCACAGCCGGGTCGCCCGCTCCAACGTCCACCTGCTCACCACCCTCGGCGCCCAGGTCACCTTCGTCGCCCCGCCGACCCTGCTGCCGATCGGCATCGAGCAGTGGCCGTGCGAGATCAGCTACGACCTGGACAGCGTGCTGCCCAAGACCGACGCGCTGATGATGCTGCGGGTGCAGCGCGAGCGGATGAACGCCGCGTTCTTCCCCACCGAGCGCGAGTACAGCCGCCGCTACGGCCTGGACGGCCTGCGGATGGCGCAGCTGCCCGAGCACGCCATCGTGATGCACCCCGGCCCGATGGTCCGCGGCATGGAGATCACCGCCGAGGTCGCCGACTCGCCGCGCTGCACCGTGGTCGAGCAGGTCGCCAACGGCGTCTCCGTCCGGATGGCCGTCCTCTACCTGCTGCTCGGCGGAGCCACCCTCGCCGACAGCCCCCGCACCGACTCCGTGGAGACCGCCCAGTGACCAGCTACCTGATCCGCAACGCCAAGATCCTCGGCGGAGACCCGCAGGACCTCCACCTCGCCGACGGCGTGATCAAGGAGATCGGCACCGGCCTCGCCGTCGAGGCGGACATCGAGATCGACGCCACCGGCATGGTCGTCCTGCCCGGCCTGGTCGACCTGCACACCCACCTGCGCGAGCCCGGCCGCGAGGACGCCGAGACCGTGCTGACCGGCACCCAGGCCGCCGCGATGGGCGGCTTCACCGCCGTGCACGCGATGGCCAACACCACCCCGGTGGCCGACACCGCCGGCGTGGTCGAGCAGGTCTGGCGGCTCGGCCAGGAGGCCGGCTACTGCGACGTGCGGCCGGTCGGCGCCGTGACCGTCGGCCTGGAGGGCAAGAAGCTCGCCGAGCTCGGCGCGATGCACGACTCCGCCGCCGACGTGCGGGTCTTCTCGGACGACGGCAAGTGCGTGGACGACGCGGTGCTGATGCGCCGCGCCCTGGAGTACGTCAAGGCCTTCGACGGCGTCGTCGCCCAGCACGCCCAGGAGCCGCGGCTGACCGAGGGCGCCCAGATGAACGAGGGCCAGGTCTCCGGCGAGCTCGGGCTCGGCGGCTGGCCGGCCGTCGCCGAGGAGTCGATCATCGCCCGCGACGTGCTGCTCGCCGCGCACGTCGGCTCCCGGCTGCACGTCTGCCACGTCTCCACGGCCGGCTCGGTCGAGATCATCCGCTGGGCCAAGGCCAAGGGCTGGGACGTCACCGCCGAGGTCACCCCGCACCACCTGCTGCTCACCGACGAGCTGGTCCGCTCCTACGACCCGGTGTACAAGGTGAACCCGCCGCTGCGCACCGCCGAGGACGTCCAGGCGCTGCGCGAGGCGCTCGCCGACGGCACCATCGACGCCGTCGCCACCGACCACGCGCCGCACCCGGCCGAGGACAAGGACTGCGAGTGGGCCGTGGCCGCGATGGGCATGGTCGGCCTGGAGACCGCGCTGTCGGTCGTGCAGCAGACCATGGTCGACACCGGCCTGCTGAACTGGGAGGGCGTCGCGGACCGGATGTCGCACCGCCCGGCCCGGATCGGCCGTCTCACCGGGCACGGCCGGCCGGTCTCGGTGGGTGAGCCGGCCAACCTGGTGCTGTTCGACCCCGCGTACCGTGGAGCCGTGAACCCGGACAGCTTCGCCACCCGCAGCCGCAACACCCCCTACAAGGGCCTTGACCTGCCCGGACGGGTGCACGCCACCTTCCTGCGCGGGCGCGCCACCGTGCTGGCCGGCGAACTCGCCGAGCAGGACGGCCTGGTGTGATGGACTACCACGCCACGCTCGCCCAGGAGCAGGCGAAGGTCACCAACTGGCCCGGCTACATCGGCTGGTCGATCGGGCTGCTGATCATCATCGGCCTGGTCTACTGGCTGATGCGCCAGGGCTGGAACTGGCGGCGCACCCTCCAGTCCGGCATCCCGCCGCTGCCCGCCGTGCCGGCCCGCGCCGGGCGGACCATCCTGGAGACCAGCGGCCGGTACCACGGCACCACCACCGCAGGGAACTGGCTCGACCGGGTCGTCGCGCACGGCCTGGGCACCCGCAGCCGCGCCGACCTCACCCTCGGCGAGGACGGCCTGCTGGTGCAGCGCCCCGGCGACGTCGACTTCTGGATCCCGGCCGAGCACCTGCTGGGTGCCCGTACGGACTCCGGGATCGCCGGCAAGGTCGTCCCCTCCGGTCTCCTCGTCGTCAGCTGGGCGCACGAGGGCACCGAGCTGGACTCCGGCTTCCGGGCCGACCACCCCGATGAGCACACCGCCTGGGTCGAGGCGATCGCTCAACTCGCAACACGTACGAAGACGAAGACGGAAGAGGCCGCTCAATGACCGCACCTGCCCCCACCACGCAGCGCCAACGGCGGGAACGAGTGCCCGCCGTGCTCGTCCTGGAGGACGGCCGGACCTTCCGCGGACAGGCCTACGGCGCCCTCGGCGAGACCTTCGGCGAGGCGGTCTTCAACACCGGCATGTCCGGCTACCAGGAGACCCTGACCGACCCGTCGTACCACCGCCAGGTGGTCGTGATGACCGCCCCGCAGATCGGCAACACCGGCTGGAACGACGAGGACGACGAGTCCAAGCAGATCTGGGTCGCCGGCTACGTCGTGCGCGACCCCGCCCGGGTGGCGTCCAACTGGCGCTCCCGCCGCTCGCTCGACGAGGAACTGGACCGCCAGGGCGTCGTCGGCATCAGCGGCATCGACACCCGCGCGCTCACCCGCCACCTGCGCGAGCGCGGCGCGATGCGCTGCGGCATCTTCTCCGGCGAGGCGCTGGCCGACCAGGCCGCCCTGCTCGCCCGGGTGCAGCAGTCGCCCGAGATGAAGGGCGCCGACCTGTGCGCCGAGGTCGCCACCACCGAGCCGTACGTGGTGCCCGCGATCGGTGAGAAGCGCTTCACCGTCGCCGCGCTGGACCTCGGCATCAAGGCGATGACCCCGCAGCGGATGGCCGAGCGCGGCATCGAGGTGCACGTGCTGCCGGCCAACTCCACGCTGGAGGACGTCTACGCCGTCAACCCCGACGGCGTCTTCTTCTCCAACGGCCCGGGCGACCCGGCCACCGCCGACCACCAGGTCGCCGTGGCGCAGGGCGTGCTGGAGCGCAAGACCCCGTTCTTCGGGATCTGCTTCGGCAACCAGATCCTCGGCCGCGCCCTGGGCTTCGGCACCTACAAGCTCAAGTACGGCCACCGCGGCATCAACCAGCCGGTGCAGGACCGCACCACCGGCAAGGTCGAGGTGACCGCCCACAACCACGGCTTCGCCGTGAACGCACCGCTGGACAAGGTGAGCGACACCCCCTTCGGGCGGGTCGAGGTCTCCCACGTCTGCCTCAACGACGACGTGGTCGAGGGCCTCCAGGCACTCGACGTGCCCGCCTTCAGCGTGCAGTACCACCCCGAAGCGGCCGCCGGTCCGCACGACGCCGCCTACCTGTTCGACCGCTTCGTGAAGCTCATGGAGGGCCAGCGTGCCTAAGCGCACTGACATCAAGTCCGTCCTGGTGATCGGCTCCGGCCCGATCGTGATCGGCCAGGCCGCCGAGTTCGACTACTCGGGCACGCAGGCCTGCCGCGTCCTCAAGTCCGAGGGCCTGCGGGTCATCCTGGTCAACTCCAACCCGGCCACGATCATGACCGACCCGGAGATCGCCGACGCCACCTACGTCGAGCCGATCACCCCGGAGTTCGTCGAGAAGATCATCGCCAAGGAGCGCCCCGACGCGCTGCTGCCGACCCTGGGCGGCCAGACCGCGCTCAACACCGCGATCTCGCTGCACGAGGCGGGCACGCTGGAGAAGTACGGCGTCGAGCTGATCGGCGCCGACGTCGTGGCGATCAACAAGGGCGAGGACCGCGACCTGTTCAAGGGCGTCGTCGAGGCCGTCAACGCCAAGATCGGCCACGGCGAGTCCGCCCGCTCGGTCATCTGCCACACCATGGATGAGGTGCTGGCCGGCGTCGACACGCTCGGCGGCTACCCGGTCGTGGTGCGCCCCTCCTTCACCATGGGCGGCGCCGGCTCCGGCTTCGCCCACAACGAGGAGGACCTGCGCCGCATCGCCGGCCAGGGCCTGGCCCTCTCGCCGACCACCGAGGTGCTCCTGGAGGAGTCCATCCTCGGCTGGAAGGAGTACGAGCTGGAGCTGATGCGCGACAAGAACGACAACGTCGTGGTCGTCTGCTCCATCGAGAACTTCGACCCGATGGGCGTGCACACCGGTGACTCGATCACCGTCGCCCCGGCGATGACGCTCACCGACCGCGAGTACCAGATCCTGCGCGACATCGGCATCGCCGTCATCCGCGAGGTCGGCGTCGACACCGGCGGCTGCAACATCCAGTTCGCCGTCAACCCCGACGACGGCCGGGTCATCGTCATCGAGATGAACCCGCGCGTCTCCCGTTCCTCGGCGCTCGCCTCCAAGGCCACCGGCTTCCCGATCGCCAAGATCGCCGCCAAGCTGGCCGTCGGCTACACCCTGGACGAGATCCCCAACGACATCACCGAGGAGACTCCGGCCTCCTTCGAGCCGACCCTCGACTACGTCGTGGTCAAGGTCCCGCGGTTCGCGTTCGAGAAGTTCCCGAGCGCCGACGCCACGCTGACCACCACCATGAAGTCCGTCGGCGAGGCCATGGCGCTCGGCCGCAACTTCCCCGAGGCGCTCCAGAAGGCGCTGCGCTCGCTGGAGAAGAAGGGCTCCCAGTTCAACTGGACCGGCCCGGTGGGGGACAAGGCCGAGCTGCTGGTCAAGGCCGCCGTGCCGACCGACGGCCGGATCAACACCGTGATGGAGGCCATCCGGGCCGGCGCCACCCCGGAGGAGGTGTTCGAGTCCACCAAGATCGACCCGTGGTTCGTCGACCAGCTCTTCCTGCTGGACGAGATCGCCGCCGAGCTGGCCGAGTCCGTCGAGCTCACCCCCGAGCTGCTGCGCCACGCCAAGCGGCACGGCTTCTCCGACCAGCAGATCGGCGAGATCCGCGGCCTGAAGCCGGACGTCGTCCGCGAGGTGCGCCACGCGCTCGGCATCCGCCCGGTGTTCAAGACCGTCGACACCTGCGCCGCCGAGTTCGCCGCCAAGACCCCGTACTTCTACTCGTCCTACGACGAGGAGAACGAGGTCGCCCCGCGCACCAAGCCGGCGGTGATCATCCTCGGCTCGGGCCCCAACCGCATCGGCCAGGGCATCGAGTTCGACTACTCCTGCGTGCACGCCTCCTTCGCGCTGGCCGACGCCGGGTACGAGACCGTGATGGTCAACTGCAACCCGGAGACCGTCTCCACCGACTACGACACCTCCGACCGGCTCTACTTCGAGCCGCTCACCCTGGAGGACGTCCTGGAGATCGTCCACGCCGAGCAGCAGGCCGGCCCGCTGGCCGGTGTGATCGTCCAGCTCGGCGGCCAGACCCCGCTGGGCCTGGCCCAGGCGCTCAAGGACAACGGCGTGCCGATCGTCGGCACCCAGCCCGAGGCGATCGACCTCGCCGAGGAGCGCGGCGCCTTCGGCCGCGTGCTGCGCGACGCCGGGCTTCCCGCCCCCAAGCACGGCACCGCCTTCTCCTTCGAGGAGGCCAAGGCGATCGCCGACGAGATCGGCTACCCGGTCCTCGCCCGCCCGTCCTACGTGCTCGGCGGCCGCGGCATGGAGATCGTCTACGACGAGGCCTCGCTCGCCTCCTACCTGGAGCGGCACGCCGGTCTGATCTCCGAGCACCCGGTGCTCATCGACCGCTTCCTGGACGACGCGGTGGAGATCGACGTCGACGCGCTCTACGACGGCACCGAGCTCTACCTCGGCGGCGTCATGGAGCACATCGAGGAGGCCGGCATCCACTCCGGCGACTCCGCCTGCGCGCTGCCCCCGATCACCCTCGGCGGCTACGACATCAAGCGCCTGCGCACCTCCACCGAGGCCATCGCGCGCGGCGTCGGCGTCCGCGGCCTGATCAACATCCAGTTCGCGCTGGCCGGGGACATCCTCTACGTGCTGGAGGCCAACCCGCGCGCCTCCCGCACCGTCCCGTTCACCTCCAAGGCGACGGCGGTGCCGCTGGCCAAGGCCGCCGCCCGCATCTCGCTCGGCGCCACCATCGCCGAGCTGCGCGCCGAGGGCCTGCTCCCGGCCGAGGGCGACGGCGGCACGCTGCCCGCCGACGCGCCGATCGCGGTCAAGGAGGCCGTGATGCCGTGGAGCCGCTTCCGCGACATCCACGGCCGCGGCGTGGACACCGTGCTGGGCCCGGAGATGCGCTCGACCGGTGAGGTCATGGGCATCGACAAGGTCTTCGGCACGGCGTACGCGAAGGCGCAGTCCGGTGCGTACGGCGCGCTGCCGACCAAGGGCAAGGTCTTCGTCTCCGTCGCCAACCGGGACAAGCGCAACCTGGTCTTCCCGGCCCGGGCGCTGGTCGGCCTCGGCTTCGAGGTGCTCGCCACCGCTGGCACCGCCGAGGTGCTGCACCGCGGCGGCATCCCGTCCACCCTGGTGCGCAAGCACAGCGAGGGCGAGGGCCCGAACGGCGAGCGGACCATCGTCCAGCTGATCCACGACGGTGAGGTCGACCTCATCATCAACACGCCGTACGGCACCGGCGGGCGCCTCGACGGCTACGAGATCCGCACCGCGGCCGTCTCACGCGGCGTCCCGTGCCTGACCACCGTCCAGGCGATGGGCGCGGCGGTCCAGGGCATGGACGCGCTGCTGCGCGACGAGGTCGGGGTGATGTCGCTCCAGGAGCACGCCGAGCTGATCAACGCCGGCCGCAAGTAGCGCCACCGCAGTGGGGGGCACCGGAACCAGTTGGTGCCCCCCACTTCCATGCCCAAGTCCGCTACTCGCACTCGGAGTTGATCCCCTTGTACAAGCTGCTGTTCGACCTCGTCTTCAAGAAGATGGACCCGGAGAAGGCGCACCACCTCGCCTTCTTCTGGATCCGGCTCGCCTCCTCGGTGCCCGGCCTGCGCACCCTGGTGCGGCTGGTCCTCGCCCCGCGCGACCGGGCGCTGCACACCCGGGCCCTCGGCCTCGACCTGCCCGGCCCGTTCGGGCTCGCGGCCGGCTTCGACAAGAACGGCGTCGGCATCGACGGCCTGGCGATGCTCGGCTTCGACTACGTCGAGATCGGCACCATCACCGGTGAGCCCCAGCCCGGCAACCCCACGCCGCGGCTGTTCCGCCTGGTCGAGGACCGCGCGCTGATCAACCGGATGGGCTTCAACAACCAGGGCTCGGCCCGGGTCGCCGCCCGGCTGGCCGCCCGCCCGCACACCAGCTCCACCCCGGTGATCGGCGTCAACATCGGCAAGACCAAGGTCGTCCCGGAGGCCGAGGCCGTCGCCGACTACGTCAAGTCCACCGAGCGGCTGGCCCAGTACGCCGACTACCTGGTGGTCAACGTCAGTTCGCCGAACACCCCGGGGCTGCGCAACCTCCAGGCCGTCGACCACCTGCGCCCGCTGCTCTCGGCCGTGCGCGAGGCCGCCGACCGCACCACGGCGCACCACGTGCCGCTGCTGGTGAAGATCGCCCCCGACCTGGCGGACGAGGACGTCGACGCGGTCGCCGACCTGGCCCTGGAGCTGGGTCTGGACGGCATCATCGCCACCAACACCACGATCGGCCGCGAGGGCCTGCGCAGCGACGCGGCGCGGGTCGAGGAGATCGGCATGGGCGGCCTGTCCGGCGCCCCGCTCAAGGCCCGCGCCCTGGAGGTCCTCCAGCGGCTGCGCGCCCGCACCGAGGGCCGGCTGACGCTGGTCTCGGTGGGCGG
>NZ_JAFLNG010000130.1 GCF_017427025.1 Streptomyces sp. FH025 | reverse complement strand
GTGGGGCGCTGCCTCCAGCACGGCGTGGGCCCACACTTCGAGGGACGCCTTCCTCAACGCGTCGTTCGGAACCTGGCTGACAGGCTCGGGGCCCATCACCTTCCATTCCGGCGTACCGTCCGCTCGAAACAGCAGTCGCCACCAATACGGCTGCCAGTAGGGCTTCTTCAACGAGGACCAGCTCCCGATACTTCGTAGCGGCCTCGCTCGGCGGAGGGCGCTGTTGACACAGGTGGGTGATCCGCTGTGGTGAGTGACGCCGGTCCCGTCGAATCGATCTCGTTGGTTCACCAGCTGATGGTGAGTCGAGTGTCGGGCCGGGTGATGCGCGCGCCCGCTTCGAGCCGGTTGTCGGGGGTGGCGGAAGGGTAGGCGGTGATGATCGGCTGAGCGGGCCGCTCCTGACCCCAGCTGTGGAGGAGGTCGGCCGTCTGCGCGGAGAGCTTGTGGCTGTCAGGGCCGCTGGTGACGATGCCCAGTTCGTCGGCGTCGTCGCTCACCGGGCGGGTGGTCAGGTAGGCGAGGGTGCCGCCGTCGTAGAGGGCGGCGCCGGACCAGCGGACGGCGGGGGCGGCCAGGCCGAGACCGCGCGCGGAGGCGCTGATGGACAGACCCAAACAACCCTCACGCCCAGGGCCCGACGGTCTTGTCTGCACCGCCCGCCTGCCGCTGTCGAGTACCACCCTGAACTATCTCGCTGACCTGATACGCGGTCATCTGAAGAAGACCGGTTCCAGGTGGCGGGCCCTGCCCGCCGGGAAGATCGTCGGCATCGTGCTGGCGGTGCTGCGCTGTGACCAGCGGCCCGGCGAGGCCGTTGACCTCCTCGCAAAGTCGCGGCAGGCCGCCTCCAGAGCTGCGAAACTTCGGCATTCCTCAAGGAGGTTGACGCCCTTGGGGATCAGGTCGGCCTTGGCAATGCGAACGATGGCCTCGCTGCCGCCCTGCTCTCCGGGTCGGCGGGTATGCAGGTGCGGATCGTCATGGTTCAGGCCAACCTGTTGTCGGTTGAGAAGCGAGTGGGTGCCCCTGCCCGGAGACCGGCCAGGGGCACCCTTTAGTTAGCTAACGCTCTGATCTTAAGTTCGCGCGAGAAGGTTCCACCTCTGGGCTGGGCTGCAGTCCCAGAGTTGCAGTCTTGCTCCGTTGATCGCGTTGGCGCCGGGGACGTCGATGCAACGGCCGGAGGCGGGGTTGTAGATGGTGCCGTCGGGCCTGGGGACGAAGATCTGGTTGTACGCCGCGTTGCCGCAGGTCCAGAGTCCCAGCACGGTGCCGTTGGTGGTTCCGCCTGCGGCGGCGTCGAGGCATCCGTCGCGGTAGCGGAGGGTTCCATCGGGCTTGAAGGTCCACTGGGCGTTGCCGGGGTTGCAGTCCCAGAGCTGGACGGCCGTGCCGGGGGCGGAGCTGCCGCCGTTGGCGTCGATGCACTTGCTGGTCTGGGCGGTGAAGGCGATGGGGCTGTTCTCGGCGTAGGTGCTGAGGACTCCGTCTGGGCCGCTGGTCCAGGTGTAGTAGGGGGCGGTGGTGGTGGAGTGGCCGGTCCAGATCTGGATGACGCCGTTGGGCGTCATGCCCCAGAGCGTGGGGGAGCCGCTTCCGGTGAGGTCGCCGTCGGATCCGATGACGGGCCAGCTGGCGGCGGCGATGCCGGCGAGTTGGGTGTCGGTGGCGATGCTGGTGATGGTGGGGTAGTTGGCGTTTCCGCCGAAGGGGTTGGTGATGGTGATGGTGCCGGTGGTGAAGGTGTAGCCGCGCAGTTCCCCGGTGGTCTGGTTGCGGGCCCACAGGCCGGGGTGTCCCTGGTTTGCCCAGTCGCCGGGGGAGATGAGGTCCCAGCCCTTCCATCCGGTGGCGGCGAGTTTGGTGGGTGAGCCGAAGGTGGCGTCGCCGATGGTGGGGTAGAACCAGAGGGCGCCGGTGCCGTCCGGGCTGGTCTCGACGGTGAACAGGCCGGTGCGGTTGAGGAACTTCTTACCGGTATCCAGGTTCGTGGTGCTGGGGTCGCCGCTGGCGGCGATCTGCAGCGTGGTGGACCAGTCGGTGGTGTTGTAGCCGGTGCAGTCGGTCAGTTTCGGGTCGCAGGCGGGCTTGGCCAGGGTGAACCAGGCGTCGAAGACGCCGGTGACGCCGGTGTTGCCGGGGTTCTTGTAGAAGTAGAGCTTCTTGTCGCCGTCCTTGTAGACGATGAGGTCGTCGACGTTCATACCTCCGCGCAGACTGCCGCGATGGGTGACGTGGTAGTTGGCCCAGGAGTCGCTGTAGGGGGACTTGGCCTTGGGTGCGGCGAGCGGGGCCTTGGGCGCCGTGGCGGGGATGCTGTAGGCGCGTAGGTCGCCGTTCGGGTCGGCGGTGACGATGTCGGGCAGGGCGTCGCCGGTGACGTCGCCGAAGGTCGGCGTGGGGCTGTTCGGGTTCCACGGGACGTAGAAGGCGTACTGCGCGACGGGGGAGAGGTTGCCGGCGTTGTCCTCTGCCTGGATGTAGAGGACGTTGGTGCCCCAGCGTCCGGCGGTCACCGGGATCTGGCCGGAAGGCATCGAACTGCCGCACTGCCAGGTGGCGTCGACGAGCTGGGGGTCGAAGCTCCAGCGCAGGCAGGCGACTCCGGATGCCCAGCCGCCGCTGGGGGCGGGGTCCGTCGCGGTGAAGGGGACGCCGCCGCTCTGGCCGGCGTAGATCTGGGGCGTCTGGCCGTTGCCGGAGGGCGGGAACTGCTTGCTGGTGTCGCTGACCGTGGTGGGGAAGGTGACGGTCGGCGGGGTGAGGTCGACCTTGAAGTAGCAGGCAGGGGTGGAGGCGGACCACGGGACGCCGTCCAGCTGGTCGGTGGCCATGATGCTGTAGCCGTAGGCGTGGCCGTCCTGGATGACGCTTCCGGGGACCTGGAAGTTCGTGACGCCGCCGTTGTTGACCAGCGGGGTGAGGCCGCTCGCGACATCAGGGGTTCCGGGGAGGTTGTAGTCCCAGATGTGGTCCCACGAGTAGAGCTGGGCCTGGGTGGGGCTGGTGACGGTGGCGTTGAGCCAGACGGCGTTGTCCTGGTTGGAGCCGGCGCCGAGCCAGGCCCAGTTGTTGGCGTTGCCGTCACCGCATGCCTGGTTGGTCGCCGGCGGGCTGACCGTCTTGGGGGCGGGCCACACCGCCGGGTTCTTCGGGATGTCGGGCACCCGGTCGTACGTGACGGAGATCGTGGGCTGGTAGGTGAAGCGTTTGAAGGCGTTCTGGTTGCTCTCGTCGCCGTAGAGGCCGAAGGTCAGCTGGCCGTTGTTGGCGTACTGCTGCATCGCGCCGGTGATGTTGAACTGGAACGGCACGTTGTCGTGGCAGCCGGTGTGACCGGAGCCGCCGACCCAGGTCGTGCCGAGCGAACTGCCGACCCGTCCGGGCTGGTTGGACCATGTCGTGCCGCTGGCGATCGGCCCGGTGACGTAGAGGTTGAGCGGGTAGGTGTTGGTGCAGGACCAGTCGGCGGAGACGTACTCCTGCATGGTCATCGTGGCGGAGTGGATGACCGCCCCGTAGAGCGCGCCGATGTCGAACTGGTAGAAGCTGCGCTCGATGTCGGAGGGTGAGCAGCTGCCGCCGTTGGGGTAGTAGCCGCAGACGCCGGCGCCCGGGTGGTCAGTGTCCTTGCTGCCCTGGTAGTTCCAGTTGTTGGAGCCGTTGTGGGCCGACTGGACCCAGGTCCAGGAGTTGGCCGTCAGGGACCACGGCAGGAAGTCGGGGTCGATGTAGTACGGGGCGGTGCCGTGCGCCAGGAGGTCCTGGTCGGGCGTCAGGTCGATGCCGGAGGCACTCGCTGTGACCGGCATGGTGGAGACCTTGGAGGCTGCCCCGGGGCCGGCGTCGGAACTGGCAGCAGGGCCCTGGCTCGTATCCGCCGGAGCGTCAGTGGCCGGGGCGAGCACCTGGGCGCTCTTGGCCGCAGGCGCGGTGGTGCTCGCCGCGCTCGGGGTGCTGCTGTCCCACATCTGCGGAGTGCGGGCGACCCAGCGGGGTTTGCCGTCAGCGCCGGCAGCGGTGATGTTGCCTTGCGCGTCGCTCTGGACGGTGACGCCGTCGACGGTGGTGTCGAAGTGCAGGTTCTTCAGGGCGGGGTTGGCCGCGGCGGCCTGGGTCTTGACGACCAGGACGGTGGTCAGTCCGCCGAGTTTGGTGGCGGTCACCTTGAGGTCGATGTCGGGCGCGACGGACGGGTAGACCACGCTGTCGCCGCTGACCGTGGGTGCGGGGAGCTTGAAGGGGGCGGTCAGGGCGAGCTTCTTGCCGTCCGTGCTCGTCAGGGTGGCCAGTGGTCCGCCACCTCCATTGGACAGTGCGAGGCCGCTGACCGCTGACCTGGGTGAAAGGGTGCCGTCGGGATTGGCCGCGAGGGTGGCGTCCAGTCCCTGCCAGGCGCCGTTGCGGTTGACGCGCTGCTGGTCCAGATGCGTGGTCAGGGCCAGGTGTCCCTCGGGAGTGGCGACGGTCTCGCTGAACTCCGTAGTGAGCGAGTCGATCGGGACGTTCTTCTGCGTGGCCTTGGCCTCGGCTATGGCCTTCTCGGCCGCGTTGGCCGGTGGGCGCTCCTTCATGCGCTCCGCGGTGGCGGCGTCGATGGTGGCCTGAGACGGCACCGCCGGCGCTTCCGAGGCGCGGGCAGCCTGCCCCGAGAGGCCGGCAGTGAGCATCAGAACCGCTGTCGCGGTCAATGCCCTCAGCGGTGCACTGTTATGGCGGCGCTTTCTGTTCAAAACGGGAATCTCCCCCAAATAAAACGGGAAGACCTGCACGGGCACAGGTCAGGGGCACCGTATGGGGCGGGTCGGACATCAGCCAGTGCAATTCAATGACGAAAGTCCGGCTTGCAGGGAATTGGTCGATTCGTGGACCACAGTGAGAAGCCTCACCTGTCACGAGGTCTTGACTATCCGTCATCGGCATCCGCTAGCATCCGGCGGTTCGGATACAGGGCTCGGCTCCCGTATTCGGGGGCCCAATCTGTTTGGGAGATGCAAAAGCGTGTCATTCAAGAAAAAACCAGGCTTCGAGAGCATAAAGGGCAGGCGAGGGAGATTACGAGCCCGGTTGGCGGCTGTCACGACGGCTGCCGTGCTCGGGTCGCTGCTGGCACCCGTGCCGATGGCGGCGGCGGACGGGCCGGACTACTCGCGCAAGTGGTCGCCGCCGAACACTGCCCTGCCGAAGACTCCTTCGGTCACGGGTCAGGACGCCGCACCGGTGCCGGTTCCGAAGCCGGAACACCCGGTGCCGCCGACCTGGACACCGCCGACGAACCCGCAGCCGGTTCCGAGCGGCCACGCCGCAGTGAACCTCGGGTCCGCGCCGCAGGCCCACACCCTCGGTGAAGGCGAGAAGCCACAGGCCGGCGATGAAGCCAAGGCTGCCGACCTCCCGGTCACCCTCGCGCCACTGGCCGGCTCATCAGCGGCCGGCCAGACGATCCAGGTCGAGGTCGCCGACACCAAGACATCGGCTTCCGCCGGAATCCCCGGCGTGGCGGTGACCCTCACCCGCTCTGGCTCGGGGGATGCCGCCCCCGTGCGCCTGGGCGTCGACGCGTCGAGCCTGGACGCCGCGTTCGGCGCGAACTGGGCCGCCCGCGCCCACCTGGTGGTCCTGCCGGGCTGTGTGACAACGACGCCGCAGGCCCCTGACTGCCAGAAGCAGACGCCGCTCGAATCGCACTACGACCCGTCGACGAAGAAGCTCATCGCCGACGTTCCGTTGACCGGGACGGGCACCACCAAGGCGGCCGCAACCACCCCGGACACCAAGACCGCCGCCGATGCTGCCGCTCCCGGGGCGACCCGCGCCGTGTTCGCGGACGACACCACCACCTCAACCACTGTCGGGGTCGTCTCCGGGTCGTCCAGCGGCGCGGGAACGTACTCGGCGACCAGCCTGGACCCGTCACAGGCGTGGACGGCCGGCGGTTCCTCGGGGGCGTTCACCTACGACTACCCGATCCAGGTGCCGGCACCGCTCGGCGGGACGGCCCCGAAGCTGGCGCTCTCGTACGACTCGGCCTCGGTGGACGGCAAGACCTCCTCGACGAACTCCCAGGCGTCCTGGATCGGTGACGGCTGGGACTACAGCCCCGGTTTCGTGGAGCGATCGTTCAAACCCTGTTCGCTGGACGGCATCGCAGGCTCCGGGGATCAATGCTGGACGGGCGCGAACCTGGTCTTGTCCCTGGGAAACCACTCCGGACCGCTGGTGCAGGAGGACACCTCCTGCCAGTCCGGCGCCCCCGCTGCGATGGAACAGTCCAACTGCACCTGGCGGATCAAGGGCGATGACGGCACCAAGGTACAGTTCCTGACCGGTGCGACCAACGGCACCTGGAACGGCTCGTACATCAAGGTCACCGACACCAGTGGCATCGTCTACTACTTCGGCCTGAACCACCTGCCCGACGCGAACGGCAACCCCACCACGCTCGGCGCGGACAGCGGCTCGGCATGGACCGTCCCGGTCTACTCGCCCAACAACGGCGACCCGTGCTACGACCCGGCCAAGGGCAAAGGCTCATGGTGCCAGAGCGCCTGGCGCTGGAACCTCGACTACGTCGTGGACCCGCACGGCAACCTGACCACCTACACCTACACGCCCGAGACGAACTACTACGCCCGCGGCGGCGGCCAGAACAACGGGAACGGAGCCAGGACCGCCTACACCCGCGCGGGCGTGCCGTCCTCGATCGGCTACGGCCAGCGCCTGTCGGACCAGCTGAGCAACAACGGCGCCTACAACCCCGCCGCGAAGATCGTCTTCAACACCTCCGAGCGGTGCCTCACCTCCACCGCAGCCTGTGACCCGTCCCAGCGCACCGCGGCCAACGCGGCGAACTGGCCCGACGTCCCACTGGACCAGCAGTGCGACGCCACCAGCACGTGCACCGTCTACGGCCCGACGTTCTGGACCACCAAGTGGCTGGCATCCATTGCCACCCAGGTCCGGGTCAACGGCAGCTACCAGACCGTGGACTCGTACACGCTGAACCACACGTTCATCAACGTGCAGAACGCCACCGAGAACACCCAGGTCCCCTGGCTCGCCTCCGTCCAGCGCACCGGCCAGGATCCCCAGGCCTCCGGCGGCTCGATCAAGCTGCCGGCGGTGTCCTTCACCGCACAGCTGCTGCCCAACCGCGTGGACGGCACCAAACTGGTCCCCGCACCGCCGGCCTACAACCGGCCGCGCATCCAGCTGATCACCACCGAGACGGGCGGCACCATCGGCGTCAACTATGCCTCCGCCGCCTGCTCGCGTGTGAACAACGTCATGCCGGCCTCCGCCGACAGCGACACGCTCTCCTGCTACAACGTTAAGTGGAGCCCGCCCGGTTCCGCCGCTGGCGCGGCACCGGTGGACGACTGGTTCCTGAAGTACCCGGTCGCCAGTATCACGCTGAATCCGGGCACACCGGGTTCGGTTCCGATGGTGACCAACTACAGCTACGGCAAGGCCGCATGGCACCACAACAACTCCGCGCTGACCGACGACAAGAACCGGACTTGGGACCAGTTCCGCGGCTACGCGTCCGTCACCGAGGTATCCGGCAGCGGCAACGACGGGCCGCAGTCGAAGAAGTCGACCACCTTCTACCAGGGCATGGACGGCGACCTGCTGGCGAACGGTACCACCCGCAGCGTCCAGATCGCCGGCCCGATGGGCGCAGGGGCCACCGACGCCGACTGGCTCTCCGGCCAGAGCCGGGAGAACGACACCTACAGCAGTGCCGACCCCGGCGGAAGCATCGTCAGTTACACGGTGGACTCCTTCAGCGGAGGCCCGGTCACCACCGCCACCCACAGCCAGGGCAAGAACCTTCCCCCACTCCTCGCCCAGTACGCAACCACCACCATCGTGCGCACGACCAAGGCCTCCAGAGCCGACGGGACCTGGCAGTCCACCAGCAACACAACAACGACCGACCCATCGCACGCCAACCGCATCACCACCTCGCTGGAAAGCGCCGACGGCCTGCCGGACATCTGCACCCGCACCGGCTACGCCGCCGGATCAGACCTGCAAATCCTGGAGGTGACTTCCGAGTCGATAGCAGTCTCCGGCCCGAATGCCTGCACCGCGACACCCACGGCCGCCAACACGATCTCCTGGAAGCGGACCCTGTACGACGGCCAGCCCTTCGGACAACTCGGAACGGCACATGACGCGACCGGGACGCTGACCCTCGACCACTTCGACTCCGCCGGAACCCCGCAGTTCAGCACTGCAAGCGCGACGTACGACAGCTACGGGCGCATCACGAGTGCGACCGATCCCAATGCCACCGACAGCGCACACCCGGGCGGCGCGACCGTCACCACCGCCTACACCGCGGCCAACGCGGGTGAACTGCCCAACACCATCACCGTTACCAGCCCTGCCCCTGCCGGTGCGAGCGACGCGGCCACCGGCCGGGTCACCACCACCACGTACGACAGCGCACGTGCACTGCCGCTGACGGCGACCGACCCCAACGGCCGCACCACCACCGAGGCCTACGACGCACTCGGCCGACTGACCAGTGTGTGGCTACCAGGGCGGGACTCCAAGGCCAGCGCCAACAAGACCTTCGCCTACGCTCTCCCCGGTGTGGTCAACGGCAGTGTGGTGCCTCCGACGGTGACCTCCTCCGACCTGCTCGCGAACGGCTCCTACGCCGTCAAGATCGACATCCTGGACGGCGAGGGACGGACCGTCCAGTCCCAGGCGACACCGGCGCTCTCCGCCTACAAGGGTCGGCTGATCACTGACACGGTGTACGACTCACAAGGACGTGTCACCCGCGCGAACAACGCCCGGTACAACGACACGGCCGCGCCCAGCACCACGCCGTACGTGACCCGGACACAGGAAGTCCCGGCGCAGACGTACAACGTCTACGACGGTCTCGGACGCCCGGTGACCCAGCAGTTCGTCGCCTACGGCGTGGTCCAGTCCACGACCACCACCGCGTATCCCGGCGCCGACAGGACCGACGTCACACCGCCCGCCGGCGCCACACCGACCTCGACCGTCACCGACGCGCGCGGCCACAAGACCCAGCTCTGGCAGTACAAGACCGCCACTGCCACCGGAAGCCCGGCAGACGCGGACGTGACCTCCTACAGTTACACGGCCGACGGCCACCTGGCCACGCAGAAGGACGCCGCAGGCAACACCTGGACCCACGGCTACGACCAGCGCGGCCGAGAGATCACGCTGTCCGACCCGGATGCCGGCACCACGACCAAGACGTACGACGCCGACAATCGGCTGGCCTCGGTCACGGACGCGCGCAACCAGACCACCTCCTACACCTACGACCTGCTCGGCCGCACGACGGGCAGCTACTCCGGGACGGTCAGCCCGGACCACCAGCTGACCGGCTTCACCTACGACACCGTCCTCAAGGGAAAGCCCGCCACCTCGACCCGCTACGTCAACGGCGCCTCCGGCATCACCTACACCAGCTCCGTACTGGCGTACGACACCGCCTACCACCCGACCAAGACCACCACCACGATCCCCGGCACCGAGATCGGCCAGGGCACCACCCCGTTCACCTACACCTACCAGGCCATCTACGACCCCGTCACCGGCGCGCTGACCGACGACGACCGCTCGGCCGTCGGCGACATCGCCGAGGAAGCAGTCACCTACCACTACGACAACAACGGCCCGCTGAGCACCTACGGCGCCTACGGCGGAGCCACCTACGACCTCTCCTCGGACTGGGACGCCTACGGGCGCAACATCCGATCCACGGTGAACCCGTGGGGCACCCAGATCGTCGTCACCAACACCTACGACGAATCCACCGGCCGCCAGCTGTCGCAGTTTGTGGACAAGCAGACCGCCGCCACCGGAGCCGTCCAGCAGCTCACCTACTCCTACAACACCGCCGGGCAGATCACGGCGATCCGGAACATTCCCGACAACACGCCGTCGTCCACCGACCTGCAGTGCTTCGGCTACGACTACCTCGGCCGACTGACCAACGCATGGACGGACACCGGCACGCTCACCCAAGCCGCCCAACCCACCGTTGGAGGCATCGGCGCCTGTGCCAACGCCACACCCACCAGCGGCGCCCAGGCGCCCCTGAAGACCACGGTCGGCGGCCCCGCAGCGTACTGGCAAAGCTACGGCTACGACCTCACCGGCAACCGCACCCAGCTCGTCCAGCACGACCTGTCCGGTGACAGCACCAAGGACACTACGGTCAACCAGACCTTCCCGGCCCCCGGTACGGTCAATGCCGGCGGCGGCGCCGGGGGCCCGCACGCCCTGGTGTCCTCCACCACCACCTCTCCGAGCGGGATCAGCTCGGCCAGCCCTCAGTACGACGCGGCTGGCAACACCACGTCCATCACTGACGTCTCCGGCACCTCGACCCTCACCTGGGACGGTGAGGACAAGCTCACCTCCTACCAGAAGGCCGGGAGCGCGGGACCGACCACCTATCTCTACGACGCCTCGGGCAACCAGCTCATCCGCCGGGACCCGGGCAGGACCACCATCACGCTCGGCAACGACGAACTGGTCTACGACACGACCGTCGGCTCCGCCAACGCGGTCACGGGTGTCCGCTACTACCCGATCCCCGGTGGCATCACCTTGGTCCGCCAGGGCGGGAAGTCGACCTACCAGATCGCCGACCACCACAGCACCGGCACCCTCGCCATCGACGGCACCACGCTCACCGAGACCCGGCGCCTGACCGACCCCTTCGGCAACCCCCGCGGAACCCAGCCCACCACCTGGGCCGGCGATCACGGCTTCGTCGGCGGCACCAAGGACGACGCCACCGGCCTCACCAACCTCGGCGCCCGGGAGTACCAGCCCGACGCCGGCCGGTTCCTCAACCCCGACCCGATCATCGACCCCAACTCCCCCCAACAGTGGAACGCCTACGCCTACTCCGGCAACGATCCGGTCAACAGCAGTGACCCGAGCGGCCTGTGCCGTGCTGACCAGTGCGGCATCGGCACCCCGATCGGCGGGACCGGCACCGGGCCGAACAACCCGCTGCGGGTTGTCACCGAGGGACCGATCGACCCCAGTGACCCCGGTAGCGGATACATCCGCCACGGAGAGGTGACCAAGCCCCCGACCCCGGCTCCCAAGGGCTCGGTCTCAGCCGACGTACTGAGCAAGGTTCCGAAGAAGCGTCTGGACAACTTCAAGGAAGCGGTTCAGATGATCATGCGGGAGAGCCCGAAGACCTGGAACGTCCCGGGAACACCCGCGTACCAGGCGATCGAGGAGCGGGCCAGGCACATGGTGCTCGGCGATCTCACCCTCGAGGAACTGTGGGACGCCGCCAAGGGCCAGCTCGCGGGCATGGTCGTCGGCTTGGTGGGGGCGGCACTGTGCCCCGAGACGGGGGGCGCGGGCTGTCTGGCGATGGTGGGCGCGGCATCGGGTTTGGCCGCGCAATGCGCCGAAGATTGCAAAGATACCCAGAAGATGATCCTCAGCGCAGTTGTCGGCGCCGCCGCGGGATATGCCGGTGGGAAACTCGGGGAAGTATTCGGCGGTTGCAGCTTCTCTCCGGATACCCAGGTTCTGCTAAGCGACGGAACCACCAAGGATATCGCTAATGTCATGCCGGGCGACGAAGTTCAAACCGGTGACCCGGCAACTGGAGCCCCCGCAGGCGGCAACACGGTCCGCGCACTCTGGAACAACCATGACAAGGACCTGCTCGACGTTACGGTCTCGGATGCTCAAGGAAAGCAGGCTGTTCTACATACCACGGCAAATCATCCTTTCTGGGATGATACGGTTCACGCTTGGGTGCCTGCAGGCAATCTCGCGCCCAGCCATCACCTTTCGACACCCGACGGGGCAGTGGCGGTCGTATCGAGTATCGTCTCGGAACCGGGTGTTGATGATCGCTTCAATCTCACCGTCGATGTCCAGCACACGTACTATGTAATCGCTGGCACCACGCCAATTCTCGCCCATAACAGTGGTGGACCAAACTGCGATATCACTATCTACAAGGCGCCGAGTAAGGGAATGACGGATAGGCTGCTTAGCGACGGCTTCTCGGAGAGGGACTTTCCGGGATCCGGCAACGGCTACCCGGACGGTCGTGCATACTTTGGACTCGAAGATGACGGCAAGACGATTGCGCTTGACTATGCGAGCCGAGGAGGCTATGACGGTGGTGTTGTGCAGATCAGGATCCCCAAGGCCGATTTCGAGCAGCATTTCCGCCAGTATGTAGGCTCGCACAACGGCGTGCCCAATGTGGAGGTCGCGATCCCGAACACGGCGTTTGGCATCCTTAATCAGTACCCGCGAAGCATGGTCGGGGGATAATGAACGAGCAGCTCAGCGCACATGAGCAGAGCCTCATCGGCGAGATGGTCGATGGAGAGGTCGAGGCGGTATTTCGCTGGGGCATCATCGTTGACCTGGGACTGTCCCGGGTTGGCTTGATCGACGCCCTCTACATAGATGATGAAGATTCCTATGAGGTTGGAGAGCGAGTCAGCTGCTATCTGGATTGCTTTGATGAACGGAAGGCCAAATTCATCCTGAGGCCGCCGGGCCAGATTCCTCTCGCGGAACGGCTAGGTCGCTCAGTCGGCTGATGTCGATGCCTGACTGAATAGAGTCGACACCGATCGGCAAATCTGGCGCGAAAATTAGAACGGCCGGACGTGAATGAAAAGTGGGGCGCCCTACCGGAACCTTCCGGTAGGGCGCCCTACTGGCTTTGACGGCAACGGTTGACGGCAATGCCAGTGGGGCAAGTGCTGCACAAAGCGGCGGATCGTCGCCGTGCGTCTACGGGGCGGCGCAGGGTTGCGCTGAGGGTGTCGATGGCCTGCCGCTGGAGGCGGAGGCGTACGTGGGCGTACACCGTGGCGGTGACGCCGATGTGGGCATGACCGAGTAGCTCCTCGATGACGGCGAGTTCGACCCCTGCTCCAGGGGCACGGTCGCTGCCGAGTGCCGAAGATCATGGAAGCGGATGCGGCGGAGTTTGGCCCGGCGGAGCAGGGCGGTGAAGTGCCGGGTGAGCGTGGCTCCCTCGATCGGGGCACCATCGGGCCGGGTGGACACGTAGTCGCTGTTCTGCCAGCCCGCGTCCCCCCGTCTCGCGTTCCTGGCGCTGCTGGTCGCGGTGGCGTACGAGTGAGCGAAGGCACGGGGTCGGCAGAGCGATGCGTCGCTCGGAGCTCTGGGTTTTCGTCGGGAGGGTGGTGAGGTCACCGCTGTGCAGTGGGTCATGCTCGACCGGCAGGGATTCGATGACGGCTGCCGCATCCCGGACTAGCCTCGACGGCGGTGGGGCAGCTGTGTGAGGGCGGCTGGTCGCCGTGCAGGTCGGCTGGTCTTCGATGGACTGATCAAGAGCATGAATTGGCAGAACATCGGCGTCAAGCTTCCCTGACCTAGGAGACCAATGGACACTCGGAAGTCTGATCAAGACCTGTGGACGGCAGTCGTGGCAGCCGAACGGCGGGCCGCCGATGTGCGGGCCGACTTCTACCGGAACGCCGAGTCGCGTCGTGACGTCCTGGCAGCTGCCTTGCAGGGGTCCAGCTGGGACCGAGGCGCAGCCCTCTCGTTCCTCGAGGCGTTGCCGGAAGATGTTCCCGTGTTGCTTGATCAGCTGATCGACAACGCGGTTTCACCTGGATGGGCACTTGCCGCGAGGCGGGTGATCGCGAGTGGGCAGACGGACGTCGTTATGCCAGCCGTCCGGCAACTCGTCGACACGCGTCTGCGGACGGCGGACGCTGGCGACTATCGAAGGCTGGCCGAGTTGTTCCGGTATCTGAATGACCGACCGGCACTTCACCGACTGGTCGGGCAGGCCGAAATGAGCGATGACCAGGACATCCGGGAGGTGGGCGAAGACTTCTCGCTCTGGCTTTCGGAATCCCTGTGAGTCGGAGCGCCGCCTACTGAACTGGCATGCCAAATGACTCCGTCGGACGCTGCCGACGGGGAGGTGCCCCTCCGAAGCCCTTCGGAGGGGCACCCAGGCCGTTGTGTCGACAAAACCTCCGGAAGACCGCTCGACGTGGTGCCGGCGTGGTCGGTCGCCGAGAAACCCCACCGGAGCGGTACCCGGTGGGGAGGCTGC
>NZ_JAFLNG010000013.1 GCF_017427025.1 Streptomyces sp. FH025 | reverse complement strand
AAGCAGTGGTCGTTGAAGAGCGTGTAGCCCGTCCACATCAGGTTGGCGCAGATCCGGGCCGGGACCCGCCCGGTCTGGGCGCCCATGCCGACCAGCGCGACCGACCGGATGCTGCCCGGGTCCACCATGTTCTGCCGGTGGACGGCTTGGAAGGCGGCGGCGCAGGCCAGGGCCACGTTCAAGGTCTCACTCACGTTCTGCGAGGAGCCCTCCATCGTCGGCGCCGAGATCAGGTACCTCGGGACGACCGCCCCGGTCGGCACGCAGACCGCCCCGCCCACCGGCATCAGGCCCGCGTACCGGTCGCGTATCGCCTTCTGCACCCGCAGCTGGATGCCGGCCCCCAGGTGCCTCTTGATGGCCGCGTCCGTCCCGCCGTCCATCCGGCCGCGGGAGTTGGTCGGGCTGACCCAGGCGTCGACCGGCTCGGCGAGGATCGAGCCCTGCCGGATCTCGACGCCGGGGGTGTCGGCGAAGGCCGAGCGCCACGACTCGACCACCATCGCGTCGAGGTCGGTCAGCACCACCCTGAGCGGGTACTGCGCGTGGTACGTGGACATGCTGCGACTCCTGTCGGTAGGCCCCGGTTCCTCCGGTCGACGACGACGCTAACGGGTGCCACTGACAGTCCGTCCGGCCCGGCTCGGCCGACCGGGATTGTCAGTCCCGTCGGATAGGACTGTGGTGTCCGCCGGGAGAACTGACGGACACTCACCTCTCCTCATTCCTGCCGTACGTACCGAACGACCCAGCCGGAGCGCCGCCACCATGAACGCCGTCGACACCCCCGCCGCCGCCCAGCCCGACCCGAACGACCCGCTCGCCCTCGCGGAGCTCTTCCAGGGCGGCGGCGAGCCGTGGCTGCCGCTGCTCAAGCCGGTCATCGAGGCGCAGCCCGCCGCGGCCTCGTTCATCGGCCCGGGCCGCGGCCCGGACGTCGTCCCCGTCCGCGAACTGACCTTCCAGGCCCTCAAGCCGCACGCGCCGCACAAGTGGAAGGTCGTGGTCTTCGGCCAGAACCCGTACCCGCGGCCGGAGAGCGCCACCGGCATCGCGATGTTCGACAACGCCTTCCACGACTGGAAGGACAGCCAGTTCGGCCGGGTGATCAGCATCCGCTGCATCATCAAGGCGGCGGCGATGTGGAAGTACGGCATCCCCAAGAAGACCCCGATCGCCGACATACGGGCGCTGCTGAAGGAGCGGGAGACCGTCCAGCCGCCGGAGTGGTTCCAGGCGATGCTCACCCAGGGCGTGCTGCTGCTGAACGCGGCGCTCACCGCCAGCGCCGACGGGGCGATGGGCCCCGACCAGCACACCGCGTTCTGGCGGCCGGTGATCGAGCGGATCATCGAGGAGATCCTCCGGGCCAAGCAGGAGGCCGACGAGGAGGACCGCGGCGTGGTCTTCGCCTGGTGGGGCGCGCACGCGCGCACCCTCAAGAGCGTCGTGCGGCGGCTGGAGAAGAAGTACCCCGGGGTCGAGGTCCGCCACATCGACCACGCCAACCCCGCCGCCCAGGGCGACATCTTCTGCGACAACGACCACTTCGCCACGGTGAACGCCGCCCTGGCCTCGCTCGGCGCCGACGAGATCGACTGGCTCCCGAGCAAGGGCTGGAACACCGGCGCGGCCCAGCACGGCGGCGCGGACGGGGGCGTCGCCGAACGGATGGGCGCGTTCATCGCCTCCACCATGGAGCTGCACCAGCTCTACCTGGACCGGCTCGCGAGCGTCAAGGACGAGGGCCTCGAACTCCCGGCGATCAGCGGGGTGTTCGACACGCCCGTGCTGGGCTTCCGGGACGCCGTGGCCCCGGTGGCCAGGCTGCTCAACGGGCTGGACCGGCACGTCGCGCTGTCGCACGACTTCGGCAAGCGGCGCGCCGACGAGGGGCAGACCGCGGGCCTGTCCGCCGACGCGATCGCCGCCCTCTACCTCTACACCTGCGAGTCGGCCTTCTACCGGGAGATCAACGCGGTGCTGCGCTCCCCGGACCGCGGCCGGCTCGTCCCGTACCTGCCGTACCTGCGGCTGCTGTTCGCGGCGGTCTCGCGGCTGCCCGTCCGCACCGAGCCGCTCTGGCGCGGGGTGTCGCTGGACCTGCGCCGCCAGTACCCGCTCGGGCGGACGGTGACGTGGTGGGGCGTGTCCTCCTGCACGTCCAAGCTCGGCGTGGCCCAGTCCTTCCTCGGCAGCCGGGGCAAGCGCACCCTCTTCGAGGTGCGCCCGCGCCGCGCCGCGGGCATCCAGCGGTTCTCCGCGTTCACCGGGGAGGAGGAGTTCATCCTGCTGCCGGGCACCCAGTTGGAGGTCACCGACGTGCGGGCCCAGCGCGGCGGGCTGTGCACGGTGACGCTGACCGAGCTCGCCGAGGGGCCGCTGGTGTCCTGACCCGGGGGCGGGTCAGGACACCCGGCGCAGCCAGCCGTGGCGGTCCTCCGCGCGTCCGTACTGGATGTCCAGCACGTGCTCGCGCAGGGCGAGGGTCTGCTTGCCGGGGGTGCCGCCGCCGACGGTGAACTCGTAGCCCTCGCCCTTGAAGGCGGTGATCGGGGTGATCACGGCGGCGGTGCCGGCGGCGAAGACCTCGGTGACCGTGCCGTCGGCGGCGCCGGCCCGCAGCTCGGCCAGCGTGATGGCGCGCTCGACCGGGGCGAGCCCGAACTCGCCCGCCAGCGCCAGGATCGAGGAGCGGGTCACCCCGTCGAGGATGGTGCCGAGGGCGGGGGTGACCAGCTCGCCGGAGGAGGTGATCAGGCACAGGTTCATCGTGCCGGACTCCTCCAGATCACCCTCGCCGCCGGTGTCGTCCAGGAACAGCACCTGGTCGCAGCCGTGCTGCTTCGCCTCCAGTTGCGCCGCCAGGCTGGAGGCGTAGTTGCCGCCGCACTTGGCCGCGCCGGTGCCGCCCCGCCCGGCGCGGGTGTACTCGCCGCTGACCCAGAGCGTGATGCCCGTGACGCCGGAGGCGAAGTACGGCCCGGCCGGGCTCGCGATCACCGAGTAGGTGACCCGGTCGGCGGGGCGGACGCCGAGGAAGGCCTCCGAGGCGAACATGTACGGCCGCAGGTAGAGGCTGGCCTCGCCGCCGGAGGCCGGCACCCAGGCCTCGTCCGCCCGGACCAACTCCTCGACGCTGGCCAGGAAGTCCTCCTCCGGCAGCTCGGGCAGGGCGAGGCGCCGCGCGGAGCCGGCGAAGCGGCGGGCGTTGAACTCCGGACGGAACAGCCAGACGCTCCCGTCGGCGTGGCGGTAGGCCTTCAGCCCCTCGAAGATCTCCTGCGCGTAGTGCAGCACGGCCGCGCTCGGGTGCAGCGTGTACGGCGCCAGCGGGCCGATCCGGCGCTCGTGCCAGCCCTCGGCGGAGGTCCAGGTGGCGGTGGCCATGTGGTCGGTGAAGAACTTCCCGAAGCCCGGCGCGGCGAGGATGCCGTGCCGTTCCGCCTCGGGGACGGGCTCGGTGGTCCGGACCAGCGGGAAGGTTCCAGTCATCGTCAACTCCTCGGCTCGCAGGGCGATCCGTCCCGGGCGCGCTGCCCGGCGGCGCCGTCCACGGCATGTTAACGGCCGTTCCCGCAGGCCGTCCCGGCCGTCCACGCAGTGGGCAGGGCCCCGGCGGACGGGAGGTCTGCCAGAATCCCGGTATGGCTGAGCACGGGAGTGACCAGAGGTACCTGTTGGACAACCGGCAGTCGGAGGCGGGTGTCCGCTTCGGGGCGCTGGCCGAGCTGTTCGACCCGGTGACCTTCCGGCACGTGGACCGGCTCGGGATCGGGGCCGGGATGCGCTGCTGGGAGGTCGGGGCCGGCGGACCGTCCGTGCCGCTCGGGCTGGCCGAGCGGGTGGGGCCGAGCGGATCGGTGGTCGCCACCGACATCGACGTCTCCTGGACCCGCGGCATCGCGAACGGCGTCATCGAGGTGCACACCCACGACGTGGCGTCCGACCCTCCGCCCGCCGGGAGCTTCGACCTGGTGCACGCCCGGCTGGTCCTGGTGCACGTGGCCGACCGCGCCGAGGCGCTGCGCCGGATGGTGCGGGCGCTCAAGCCCGGCGGCTGGCTGCTGCTGGAGGACGCCGACCCCGCACTGCAGCCGCTGCTGTGCCCGGACGAGTCCGGCCCCGAGCAGCGGCTCGCCAACCGGCTGCGCTCCGGCTTCCGCACCCTGATGGCGGGGCGCGGCGCGGACCTCTCGTACGGGCGCACGCTGCCCCGGGTGCTGCGCGAGGCCGGGCTGGCCGGCGTCGAGGCGGACGCCTACTTCCCGATCACCTCCCCGGCCTGCGCCGTCCTGGAGGACGCGACCGTGCGGCAGATCCGCCACCTGCTGGTGGAACGCGGGCTCGCCACCGACGAGGAGATCGAGCGCCACCTGGCCGCCGTCGCCTCCGGTCGGCTGGACCTGGCCACCGCGCCGATGATCTCCGCCTGGGGGCGCAGGCCCTGATCCTCGCCGAACGGGGGGCGGTGTCCCCGGCGGCAATGGGTCGCCGGGGGAGTTGTGTCAGGGACCGAGGGGGTCGTTCGTCCGATGACAGATGACATGGTGTCGTTCCGGGAGGCGGTCACCGCATGGGCGGCCGGCGGCCCCGGTGAGCCGGCGTACGAGCTGGCCGAGGTGCTGGACGTCCGGACGGCCGTCCTGCTCGAAGGGCTGAGCGACGCCGCCGCGGTCGAGGCGCTGGCCCGGGTGCGCGGCCGGGACCTGGCGGCCGAAGGGATCTGCGTGCTGCCGATGGGCGGCGCGATGAACGTGGGGCGCTACGCCCGCCGCCTCGGCCGACGCGGCCTGCGGCTGCGCCTCACCGGACTGTGCGACGAGGAGGAGCGCGGGTACTTCGACCGTGGCTGGGAGCTGGCCGGTGCCACGGCGCAGCGGTTCTTCGTCTGCGCGGCGGACCTGGAGGACGAGCTGATCCGGGCGCTGGGCGTGGAGACCGTCCGGGAGCTCATCGAGGCCGAGGGGGACCTGCGCCCCCTGCTGATCTTCCTGCAGCAGCCCGCCCAGCGGGACCGCGGCGCGCACCAGCAGCTGCGGCGCTTCCTCGGGACGAAGAAGGGCCGCAAGATCCGGTACGGCCGGGTCCTCGTCGAGGCCCTGGAGCCCGACCGGGTGCCGGCCCCGCTGGAGGGCCTGTTCGCGAGCCTCTGAACCGCTGTCCGCCCGTCCCCGCCACAATTGCTGACCGAGTAAAAAGATTAACCGAGTTTGGTTATGATGCTCGTGGACAGCGGGTGGGCCCGTTGCGGACGGCGGAAGGGGCGCGAGCGATGACAGCGGAAATCCGGCACGAGACCCGGCACGCCCCACCGGAAGCCGACGGCCTCGACGGCCTCGACGGCGAACTGCACCGCGAGCGCGCCCACGCGGCGGCGTGCCGGGCCGCACTCGCCCGACAGGTCGAGGACGCGGACCACCAGGTCGTCGCGGGCGAGGACGTCTCCGGCGACGGCGCCAGCGCCGAGGCCCTGGGCCGCTACCTGCGCACCCGCGCCAAACGGCTGAAGGAACTCCCGGAGAGCCCGCCCTTCTTCGGCCGCCTCGACTTCGGCGACGCCCCGGAGACCGGCGACCACCGCGGGCAGCGCTACCACGTGGGCCGCCGGCGCGTCTCCGAGGACCCGACCGCACAGCCGCTGGTGATCGACTGGCGGGCCCCGGTCGCCCGGGCGTTCTACCGGGCCAGTGCCCGGGAACCGCTCGGCCTCGCGCGCCGCCGCCGCTTCGGCTGGGCACCGTGGAGCCCCGGCGCGCCGGAGGACCTGACCGGCCTGGAGGACGAGTACCTGGAAGGCGGGCGCCTCGGCCTCGCCGAGTCGGACGGGCCGGACGGAACCGGCGGCGGCCTGCTCGCCGCCGAGATCGAACGCCCCCGCACCGGGCCGATGCGCGACATCGTCGCCACCATCCAGCCCGAGCAGGACGAACTGGTGCGCGGAGGGCTGAGCGAGTCCGTCTGCGTCCAGGGCGCCCCCGGCAGCGGCAAGACCGCCGTCGGCCTGCACCGCGCCGCGTACCTGCTCTACACCTTCCCGCAGCGCATCCAGCGCGGAGGGCTGCTGGTCATCGGCCCCAACCGGACCTTCCTGCGCTACATCGCCGAAGTCCTCCCCGCGCTCGGCGAACTCGACGTCACCCAGTGCACCGTCGAGGACCTGGTCGCAGCCCACCCCGTCCGGGCGGTGGACGACGAACGGGCCGCCGCGATCAAGCAGGACGCGCGGATGGCCGAGGTTCTGCGCCGGGCGCTGTACGGGCGGATCCGGGCGTCGGGCTCCGAACCGGTGGTCGTGCCGGAGGGCTCCTACCGCTGGCGGGTGTCCCCGGGCGAACTCGACCGGATCGTGACCGAGGTGCTCGACCAGGCGCCGCCGTACGCGACCGGCCGGGAGAACGTCCGCACCCGGGTGGTGACCGAGCTCCGGGACCGCGCCGAACGCCGGATCGGCGTCACCAGTGGCGCCTGGCAGCGGAAGGTCTCCCGCTGCCGGCCGGTCGCGGCCTTCCTGGAGGCCGCCTGGCCCGCGGTGCGCCCGGAGACCGTGCTCGCCGAACTGCTCGGCGACCCCGCCGCGCTCGCCGAGGCCGCCGACGGGCTGCTCGACGCCGAGGAGCAGGCCGCGATCCGGTGGGCCCGGCCGCCGCGCTCGCCGAAGAGCGCCAAGTGGTCCGAGCACGACCTGATGCTGCTGGACGAGGTGGCCGGTCTGATCGAGCGCCCGGCGAGCTTCGGCCACGTCGTGGTGGACGAGGCCCAGGACCTCTCGCCGATGCAGTGCCGGACCATCGCCCGGCGCAGCGCCTTCGGCTCGCTGACCGTCCTCGGCGACCTCGCCCAGGCCACCGCCCCCTGGTCGGCGGGCAGTTGGGCCGAACAACTGGCCCACCTGGGCAAGCCGCGGGCCGCCGTCGTCCCACTCACCACGGGCTTCCGCGTCCCGGCCGCCGTGATGGACCTGGCCAACCGACTGCTGCCGGCCCTGGACGTGGACGTGCTGCCGGCCGTCTCGCTGCGCCGGGACGGCGAGTTGACGATTCGTCGGAATGCCGACCTGGACTCGATGGTGGTGACCGCGGTGCGGGCGGCGCTGGAGCGGGAGGGCTCGATCGCGGTGATCGCCGCCGACCGGGAGGCGCAGCGGGCCGCCGCCGTGCTGGAGGCCGCCGGCCTGGCCGC
The DNA here is from genome assembly GCF_017427025.1 of Streptomyces sp. FH025. GTDB lineage: Bacteria > Actinomycetota > Actinomycetes > Streptomycetales > Streptomycetaceae > Kitasatospora. The sequence continues at coordinate 24,096 of NZ_JAFLNG010000013.1, read as the reverse complement.
CGCCCGGGCCGAGGAGGTCGGCACCGCGGCCCGGGTGACCGTCCTCCCGGCCTCCCTGGTCAAGGGGCTGGAGTACGACCACGTGGTGGTGCTGGAGCCGGCCGCCATCGTCGAGGCCGAGCCGCGCGGCCTGCACCGGCTCTACGTCGTGGTGACCAGGGCGGTCTCCCGCCTCGACGTGCTGCACTCCCGGCCGCTGCCGGCGCCGCTGTCCGCGGCGGGGGACTGAGGGGCGGGCCTCAGCCGGCCAGGCCCGCCAGGACCCGGGCGCCCGGGAGCCGGGTGAGCGCCCAGCCGGGGAGGATGAGCTTGCCCCGGCGGCGGCCGCTGCCGACCAGGACGTGCGGGGCCGCGGCCACGGCCTCGTCGATCAGCAGGGGCCAGGATCCGGGCAGGCCGAGCGGGGTGATGCCGCCGTACTCCATGCCGGTCAGCTCGACCGCGGTGTCCATCGGGGCGAACGACGCCTTCCGCGCCCCCAGGTGGGTGCGCACCGCCTTGTTGACGTCCACCCGGGTGGTGGACAGGGCCAGGCAGGCGGCCAGCGTGACCTCCCCGGCGCGCTTGGCCGCGACCACCACGCAGTTCGCGGAGAGCTCCGGCGGCGCGTCGTAGGCCTCGCAGAACACCGCGGTGTCCGCCTTCTCGGGGTCGGTGTCCACGTAGAGCACGGCGGCGGCCGCCTCCCGCGCGTCCCAGTTCTCCAGGGCGTCGGCCACGGGGGCGGCCAGTTCGGCGCGAACCTCCAGGGCGGCGAAGGCGGTGGTGAAGTTCCCGAAGGGCGGGTGCACGGAGTTGTCCATGCGACGGACTGTAGCGCGGTCGGCCGTACGCCCCCTCCGGGACGGTCAGCCGAACGGGACGACGGCGACCGGGCAGTGGACGTGGTGGATGACGGCATGCGCCACCGAGCCGAGGTGGTGGTGGAGCAGGGGCAGCCGGCGGGCGCGGCGGCCGACGACGAGGAGCCGGGCCGTGGCGGCCGCGTCCACCAGGGTGACGTTGGCCTTGCCGCGGATCAGCTCGGCCGACACCTCCACCTCAGGGTGGCGGGCCCGCCAGGGCTCCAGGGCCTCGCCGAGCTCGGTCCGTTCGACGGCGGAGACCTCGTTCTCCAGCCCGCCGATGGCGTCGAAGGCCATGTACTCGCTGCCGGCCGGCGGGGACCAGACGTGGACGACGCGCAGCGGCGCCGAGCGGAGCGCGGCGGCCTCGAAGGCGAAGGCCAGCAGGTCCTCCACCGGGTGCGCCAGGTCGAGGCCCACCGTCACGGGCCCGTCCGACTCCCCGCCCTCGGCCCGGACCAGCACCACCGGGCAGGGCGCCCGGCGCAGCACCGCCTGACTCACCGAACCGGTCAGGAAGCCGCGCAGGGTGCCCAGCCCGCGTGAGCCGAGCACCAGCAGCGCGGCGCCGCGCCCGGCGGCCTCCAAGGCCTCGGCCGGGTCGGCGGACACCGCCGAGGACGAGACCGGGAGATCGGGAAACAGGGCGCGCAACTCGGACTCCCGGGTGGCGAGTTCCGCCATGGCGTGCTGATGGACCTGGTCGCTGCCTACCACGTCCCGCTTCGGCCACGGCCAGGCCTCGACGACGTCGAGGGGTGCGCCACGGCGCTGCGCCTCACGGGCGGCCCACTCGGTGGCGGACCGGCTCTCGGGTGAGCCGTCGAATCCGACCACGACGGGTCCGGCGGTGACGGGTCCGGTCACGGCGTACTCCTCGGGTCGGCGGCGGATCGGGGCCTGCGCCAGGGCCGCCTCGGCTGCGGCCTCGGACAGGCTTCAGTATCGGCACTGGCGGGGAGCGGCGCCTCTCGGGGCGGGGCCCCGGTGCGTCAGCGGATCAGCACCCGCTCGCCCGAGCGCGGGACCACGGCCGTCCAGCCGAGCTCGCGGTCGATCCGGTCGCGCAGGGCCTGGGAGCCCTCGGGTTCGCCGTGGACGAGGTAGACCGCGTTCGGCGGCGGGGCGGGGCGCAGCCAGTCGATGATCTCGGCGGCGTCGGCGTGCGCGGAGAAGGCGGGGACGTTGACCACCTCGGCGCGCACCGGGACGTACGTGCCGTACATCTTCAGCGTGCGGGCGCCGTCCACGAGGTCCCGGGCGCGGGTGCCCGCGGCGGCGTAGCCGACCACGACGACGGTGTTGCGGGAGTCCGGCAGCAGGCTGCGCAGGTGGTGGACGACCCGGCCGCCGGTGGCCATGCCGGAGGCGGAGACGATGACGGCGGGGCCGTGGCCCCGGTCCAGGGCGAGTGACTCCTGGAGCGAGCGGATCAGGGTGAACGGCTCCGGGCCCAGGGCGGTCGGCCCCTGGGCGAGGACGTCCGGGCGCAGCTGGTCGGAGCCGCGGGCGAAGGCGTCCCGGTAGATCTCCAGGGTGGCCAGCGCCATCGGGCTGTCCACGTAGACCGGTACGGCGGCGGGCAGGCGGCCGGTGCGTCGCAGTTCGGTCAGCTGGTGCAGCACGACCTCGGTGCGGTCGACGGCGAAGGACGGGATGACCACGGTGCCGCCGCGCGCCAGCGTCCTCTCCACGGCCCGGGCGAACCACTCGCGGGCGGCCGTCTCCTCGTGGTGCCGGTTGCCGTAGGTGGATTCCATCAGCAGGACGTCGGCGCCGGTGAAGGGTTCGGGCGGGCACAGCAGGGGGTGAACGGGGCGGCCGAGGTCGCCGCTGGCGGCGATGGTGTGGCCGTCCTCCAGGGTGAGGTGGGCCCAGGCGGAGCCGAGGATGTGCCCGGCGCGGTGCAGCCGGAGCAGGATGCCGGCGGTGATCTCGACGTCGGTGTCCAGCGGGACGGGGTCGAACATCCGCAGCGCGTTCTCGACGTCCCGGTCGTCGTAGAGCGGTTCGGCGGGCCGGTGCTTGGACCAGCCGTGCAGGTTGGCGTGGTCCGCCTCCTCGCGCAGCAGGTGGGCGCTGTCGCGCAGGATCAGCTCGGCGATCCGGGCGGTGTCGCGGGTGGTGAGCACCGGGCCGCGGAAGCCGTCGCGGACCAGCCGGGGCAGGTAGCCGCAGTGGTCCAGGTGGGCGTGGGTGAGCACGACGGCCCGGACGTCGGCCGGGTCGAGCGGCAGCGGGCGCCGGTTGCGGCGGCGCAGTTCGGCCAGGCCCTGGAACAGGCCGCAGTCGATCATCAGCCGGGCGTGGTCGGTCTCGACCAGGAACTTGCTGCCGGTGACGGTGCCCACGCCGCCCAGGAAGGTCAGCAGGCCCGGCCGGGGTTGCGGTCGGGGCTCGTCCGCCTGCGGGCGGGGCTCGCCGACGTCGGTGGGTTCCGCCGTGGGGTCCGTCGTCATGGCCGCCTCCAGCACGGTGCGAGGTTCCTCCCATCCTCGCGCCGACCGGCCGGGCTGTCCTGGGCCGGGCTGTCCTGGGCCGGGACGCCACTGCGGGGATGCCACCGCCGGGACGCCACGGCGCGCGGCCGACGCGGTGCGCCCGGCCGCGCGGACGCGCAGAATCGGTGGTGTCACCGGCCCGCGCGGCGGGCCCGGAGATTGAGTCGAACGGCCCAAGCGCCGCGCCGGCCCCCGCAGGCACGGTGGAGGCTGACCGGCAGCCCGGCTGACCCCTGGAGGTGGCCATGTCCACCCGCGCCCTCGACGCAGCCACCGTGGAGGAACTCGTCTCCGCGGCGGCCGCAGCGCCCTCGATCCACAACAGCCAGCCCTGGCGCTTCCGGTTCCGGCCGGACACCTCGACCCTGGAGGTCCGGGCCGACCGCAGCCGGGCCGTCCCGGCGGCCGACCCGCAGGGCCGGGCGCTGCACATCTCCGTCGGCGCGGCCGTCCTCAACCTGCGGGTCGCCGCCCGCCACCTCGGCTGGGCGCCCGAGGTGCGCCTGCTGCCCGACCCCGCCGAACCCGACCTGCTGGCGGCCCTCCGGCTCGACACCCCGGCCACCGCCCAGGCCCTCGGCACCGAGCGGCTGTACGAGGCGATCTGGCGTCGGCACTCCATCCGCACACCGTTCGCCGACACACCGGTCCCGCCGGCCGTCCTGGACGAACTGGTCGAGGCCGCCCACGCCGAGGACGCCGCGCTCCACCTGCCCGACCACGCGGAGACCGCCCGGTTGCTCCACCTCACCGCCGAGGCCGAGCGCCGCAACGTCACCGACGAGGCCCAGCGCACCGAGAGCCGCGGCTGGATCCGCACCGGCGAGGTACCGCCGGTCGGCATCCCAGTCGGCGCGCTCGGCCCCCAGGACGCGGCCGGCCACCTGCCGATGCGCGACTTCTCCGCCATCCACGCCGCCGAGCACCGGGCCCCGGCCCTCTTCGAACGGGAGCCGCGCATCGCCGTCCTCACCACCGAGCACGACACCCCCGCGGACTGGCTGCGCGCCGGTCTCGCCCTGGAGCACGTCCTGCTCGCCGCCACCGTTCACGGTGTCCGGGCCTCCCTGCTGCACCAGGCCATGGAGTGGCCGTACCTGCGCTGGGAGGCCCGCGACCCGCACCAGCGCCCCGGCTACGTGCAGATCCTGATCCGCCTCGGCTACGGCCCGGAGGGCGCCGCCACCCCGCGCCTGCCGGTGGGCGAGGTGCTGGACCCCTCCTGAACCCGCCCGGTGCCCGCGAAAGCGGCTGTGAACCGAAAGCGACCACGGCATGAAAGCGCTCACCTACCACGGACCCGGCCGCCGGACCTGGGGCGAGGTGCCCGATCCGGTGGTCCGGGGTCCGGAGGACGCCGTCGTCCGGGTGGACGCGGTGACCATCTGCGGCACCGACCTGCACATCCTCAAGGGCGACGTCCCCGAAGTCGAGCCGGGCCGGGTGCTCGGCCACGAGGCCGTCGGCACCGTCACCGCGACCGGGCCGGGCGTGCGCACCGTCGCCGTCGGCGACCGCGTCCTGGTCTCCTGCATCTCCGCCTGCGGCCGCTGCTCCTACTGCCGGGCCGCGAGCTACGGGCAGTGCACGGGCGGTGGCGGCTGGATCCTCGGCCACCTGATCGACGGCTGCCAGGCCGAGTACGTCCGCACCCCCTTCGCGGACACCTCGCTGCACCGGCTGCCCGAGGCGGTCGGGGACCAGGACGCCCTCCTGCTCGCCGACATCCTGCCCACCTCGTACGAGGTCGGCGTCCGCAACGGCCGGATCGGGCCGGGGGACACCGTCGCGATCGTCGGCGCCGGGCCGATCGGGCTCGCCGCGATCCTCACCGCCCGGCTGTACAGCCCGGCCCGTGTCATCGCGATCGACCTCGCCCCGAGCCGGCTCGCCGCGGCCGAACGCTTCGGCGCGGACACGGCGTTGACCGTGGCCGAGGCCACCCCGGAGGCCGCCCGCGCGCTGAGCCGGGACGGGCTCGGGGTGGACGTCGCGATCGAGGCGGTCGGCGTCCCCGAGTCCTTCGAACTGTGCACCCGGCTGGTGCGCCCCGGCGGCCGGGTCGCCAACGTGGGCGTGCACGGCGGGCCGGCCGTGCTGCACCTGGAGGAGCTCTGGATCCGGAACGTCACCATCACCACCGGGCTGGTCGACACGGACAGCACCCCGCTGCTGCTCGATCTGCTGGCCGCCGGCCGACTGGACGTCTCCGGTCTGGTCACCCACCGCTTCGGCCTCGAGGAGATGCAGGAGGCGTACGACGTGTTCGCCGACGCGGCCGGGACCGGCGCCCTCAAGGTCGCGCTGCTGAGGACCAGAAGCGCGAACTGATCACGGCAATCCGGGAGATGCGAGTACGGTACGGCATCACCACCATGAGTGGGCGGCCCTATTCCCGCGCCCGTCATGTCCCGAGGAGGCCAGGGTGACCACCGTCGAAGCGCCAACCGGCGCTGAACTCGTCGACCGTGCAACGAAGTTGATTCCCCTTCTGCAGAAACACGCGCTGTGGTCGGACCAGAACCGCCGACTGCACGACGAGGTCGTCGAGGCGCTGGCCGACGCCGGCTTCTACCGGATGCGCACGCCCGCCCGGTACGGCGGCTTCGAGTCCGACGCGCGGACGATGGTCGACGTGAGCGCCGAACTGGCGCGCGGCGACGGCGCGGTGGGGTGGACCACGCAGGTCTCGTGGATCCCCACCTGGATGGCGGGGATGTTCCCGGACGAGGTGCAGGACGAGGTGTTCTCCACGCCCGACGTCCGACTCTGCGGCACGCTGAGCCCCACCGGCATGGCGACGCCCGTCGACGGCGGCTACCGGGTCAACGGCCGGTGGGGTTTCATCAGCGGTGCCCTGCACAGCCATTGGCAGGAGATCATCGTCATGGCGCCGACCCCGGACGGCGGCATGCAGCCGCTGATGGGTCTGGTGCCGATGTCGGACCTGGCCATCGTCGACGACTGGCACGCCGCGGGCCTGCGCGGCTCCGGCAGCGTCAGCACCGTCGCCGAGGACCTGTTCGTGCCCGAGGCGCGGATGATCCCGCTGGGCGCGATCCTCCAGGGGCAGTCCGCCTCGGTCGCCAACGCCGACTCGCCGATGTTCCGGGCGCCGCTGCTCGGGGTCGCCACGGCGTCCTCGGTCGGCACGCCGCTCGGCCTCGCGCGGGCGGCCCGGGACGAGTTCATGCTGCGGCTGCCGAACCGGAAGATCACCTACACCGCCTACGACGCCCAGCGCGACGCCGCGATCACCCACCTCCAGGTCGCCGAGGCCGCCCTGAAGACGGACGCGGCGGAGTTCCACGGCCACCGTACGGCCGGCCTGCTGGACGCCAAGGGCGCGAGCGGCGAGGGCTGGACGCTGGAGGAGCGGGTCCGGGCCCGGGCCGACGTGGGCGCGGTCTGCCAGCTGGCCAAGGAGGCGGTCGACCTCCTCGCCGGCGCCAGCGGCGGCTCCTCGATCTACGAGACGGCGCCGATCCAGCGCGTCGCGCGCAACATCCAGGCGATCAACCTGCACGCGCTGATGTACCCGCAGACCGCCTACGAGCTGTACGGGCGGGTGCTGAGCGGGCTGGAGCCCAACTCCCTCTACATCTGACGATCTGACGATCTGACGGGTTCCGCCGCACGTACAGACCACGTACCAGACCACGTACCAGACCACGCGCCAGACCACGCGCCAGACCACGTACCGACCACGTACAGACCTGGACGGGACGCCTCGCGAAACGGCGCCGGACCGGTGGGCTTCCACCGGTCCGGCGCCGTTCGCATGCCGTCGCGCGCGCGGGCGCGGTGATTCGTGGGAGCTCCATCATTTATCGACGATATTCCGGGCCGCGCCTGGTCGTGCACCTTCGAGCGTGCGCGTTTCCCCCCCTAGGTTCGCATTCAGGGAGAAGCGCCCACGGAGACGTCTCGGGCACATTGATGGCATCGGATGCGAATCCTGGCGAAGGATTTCGACGGGCTCCCGTACTTCCTGATGAAGGCGAGGAAGGTGCCGGGCAATCCCAATCAAGGTTCGGCTCCCCTGATCAATTCGCGAGCACACAGGCCCTGTTGATCCCCACAGAAGGGTGGAATTAGGTGGCTTACAGTGAGCGATTCCGCAGACTGATACCCGGCCTGGTGGTGGTTTTGGTGGCCGCCTCGCTCTTCTTCGCCGCGCGCGCCTCGGTCGCGGCGCCGGGGGGTGACGAGGTGGCGAAGCAGTACGCCTTCAAGGAGATGCCCATCGCCATGCCGCCCGGCTACGACCAGAAGCCGATGAACACCGTCCGGGTGGTCAACCCGGCGTACCAGAAGATCCGTTCGTGGATCTCCTCGGTCGGGGCCAGCATCGCGATCAACGACGTCACCGGCCACGGTCTGGCCGACGGCATGTGCATCGTGGACACCCGCACCAACAGCGTGATCGTGACCTACACGCCGACCGCCCGGCCGGCCGACAAGTTCACGCCCTTCCTGCTCGACGGCGCGCCGCTGCCGATGGACGACGCCATGGCGCCCACCGGCTGCACCCCCGGGGACTTCAACGGGGACGGCCGGACGGACTTCCTGGTGACGTACTGGGGCCGCACGCCGATCCTGTTCATGGCGAAGTCGGACGCCACCACGCCCTCGGCGAACGCCTACGTGCCGCGCGAGCTGGTGGCCTCGGAGTCCATCGACGGGAAGTACCACGGACCGCGCTGGAACACCGACGCCGCCTACGTGGGCGACCTCGACGGCACCGGCCACCCGTCGATCGTCATCGGCAACTACTTCCCCGACTCGGACGTGCTCGACCCGAACGGCCTGAAGAACGTCGTGATGAACGACTCGCTGTCCAGCGCCAAGAACGCGGGCGGCGACCACGTGCTGCGCTGGTACCAGGGCACGTCGGGCACCGAGCCCACCGCCTCGTACGTCGAGGAGAAGGACGCCATCCCGTACGACGCCTCGACCGGCTGGACGCTGGCGATCTCGGGCGCCGACCTGACCGGTGAGGGCCTGCCCGACCTGTACATCGCCAACGACTTCGGCCACGCGCACCTGCTGTACAACCGGTCGACCCCCGGGAAGATCCGGTTCACCGAGGCCAAGGGCGAACGCACCCCGACCACGCCCAAGTCCTTCATCCTGGGCAACGGTTCGTTCAAGGGCATGGGCGTCGACTTCGGTGACCTCCGCCGCACCGGCAAGTACGACATGATGGTCAGCAACATCACCGTCGCCTGGGGCCTGGAGGAGAGCAACTTCCTCTGGATCAACCAGGCGAAGGACGAGGACGAGATGCGGCGCAAGCTCGACGCCGGCATCGCGCCGTTCACCCAGCAGGCCCAGGAGCACGGCGTGGCCTGGACCGGGTGGGGCTGGGACACCAAGATGGGCGACTTCCTCAACAACGGGGACCTCTCCATCCTCCAGGCCGACGGCTTCGTCAAGGGCAACATCGACCGCTGGCCGTGGCTGCAGGAGATGGCCATGACCAACGACGACCTGCTGTCCAACCCGGCGATGTGGCCCAACGTCCAGCCGGGCGACGACATCGCGGGCGACGAGGCGATCGCCTTCTACGCGAAGAGCCCCAGCGGCAAGTACGTCAACATCAGCGACCAGCTGGGCATCGCGGTGCCGACCCCGACCAGGGCCATCGCCACCGGCGACACCACCGGCACCGGCGCGCTGGACTTCGCGGTGGCCCGCCAGTGGGGGCCGCCCGCCTTCTACTGCAACACCTCGCCGAACCGGGGCAACTACCTGAACCTGAACCTCTTCCGGCCGCTCGCGGACGGCTCCACGGCGCACGAGGGCCTGGTGAACACCGGCGTGCCCGCGTACGGCACCACGGTGAAGGTCACCACCCCGGACGGCACCCAGATCTCCCAGCTCGACGGTGGCGGCGGCCACAGCGGCTTCCGCAGCTTCGACGTGCGCTTCGGGCTCGGCTCCTACCACGGGCCGGTCACCGTGAACATGAGGTGGCGGGACGCGAGCGGCGCCCAGCACGAGAAGACGCAGCAGCTCAACGCCGGCAACCACTCCCTCATGCTGACCAGCGACGTCCAGGAGGTTTCGAGCCGATGACGGCAGCCACCAAGGCGAAGGACCCCCGGTACCTCGCCCTGCGCAACTTCGCGATCTCGATCAGCGTGTTCAACGCCTTCGGGTACACCCTGCTCGGCTTCGAGCAGCCGTGGCTGTGGCCGTTCATCGCGGTGGCCACCGCCTACACCTGTGAGATCGGCTTCGAGCTGATCAGCGCCTGGGCCCAGCGGCGCGCCCCCCGCTTCCGGGGGAACGGCTTCCGCGGGTTGTACGAGTTCCTGCTGCCGGCGCACATCACGGCCCTGGCCGTCAACATGCTGACGTACGGCAACAACCAGCTGCTGCCGCTGTTCTTCGGCGTGGTCATCGGTGTCGGCGGGAAGCACGCGTTGCAGGCCCCGATCGCGGGCCGGATGCGGCACTTCATGAACCCGTCGAACTTCGGCATCACGATGTCGCTGGTGTGCTTCGGCTCCTGGTTCAGCATCGCGCCGCCGTACGAGTTCACGGAGAACGCGAACACCTTCTTCCGGGTGATGATCCCGCTGATCATCGCCACGGCCGGAACGGTGATCAACGCCCTGCTCACCAAGCGGACCCCGCTGATCGTGGGCTGGCTCGGCGCCTTCGCCATCCAGGCCTTCATCCGGCACTGGATCTGGGACGTCGCGCTGTTCTCCGCGCTCGGCGCGATGACCGGTGTCGCCTTCGTGCTGTTCACCAACTACATGATCTCCGACCCGGGGACGACGCCGATGAAGGGCCGGGCGCAGTTCATGTTCGGCTCCTCGGTCGCCTTCGTGTACGCGATCCTCATGCAGTTCAACGTCGTCTACACGCTGTTCTTCGCGACCACGATCGTCTGCGGCCTGCGCGGGCTCGGCTGGTGGGTGGCACACCTGATCAACAAGTCCCGGCAGGCGCGCGGCGCCGGTACGGCCGCCGGCGACGAGGCGGCCGCCCGGCTGCCGAAGGCGGAGGCCGGGGCGGTCGTGGCCTGACCCGCCGAGAGGCCTGGTCCGCCGAGGGGCCCGGTCCGTTGAGGGGCCTGATCCGCAGAGGGGCCTGAGCCGTTGAGGGGCCTGAGCCGTTGAGGGGCCTGTGGCGCCGACCGCCGGTCGGCGCCACAGGCCCCTTTCCGCGTTCCTACCGCTCGTCCGTCAGCGCCTCGGAGGCCTCCGCCGGCGGGTCGAACGGCCCCCAGGTGAACGCGGGCAGCCACGGCTCGGGAGCGGCGCTCCAGGTGAGGCCGGAGATCTGCCGGTGCGTCCGCCGCCCGGTGAGCGAGCGCAGCAGGTCGTGGCGGTGGCCGTGGACGGTGGCGGCCGGCTCGCCGTCACCGGCCTGCCACCCGCCGCCGGGCGTCTCGATCCGCAGCGCGGGCAGCCCGTGCTCGCGCACGGAGTTGGCGAGGCCGCGGACGACGAGGTCCAGCGAGGACGGGTAGGAGGGGTGGTCGGCGGGGACGGGCGCGCCCAGGGTCCGCCGGATGTCGAGCTCGTGGGTGAAGGCGTCCATCATCATCATGGTGTGGCGCAGCTGCGGGGCGGTGGTGACCACCTGGGCCATCGGGGCGTCCAACGCGGCCCACTCGGTGAGGAGTTCGTCCAGGGTGGCGCCCCGCGTGTGCGGTACCTCCCACAGGTTGCCGGGCTCGTCGGCCGCGACCGCGCGGCAGATCGCCACCAGGTGGCCAACGGCGTCCAGGACGGTCCAGCCCGGACACGCGGGAATCGGGAGGTTCGCGGCCTCGGGCCGGCCGCCGGTCAACTCGGTGATGTTCTCCCGGGAGTTGCGGTAGGCGAGATGGTCGGGCCACCGTTCCCACCGGTTGGCGGTGGTCGCGGTGGCCACGTGCCGACGATCCGTGCTCATACGGGTTCTCCTCGGTCAGGGGTGTTCGTTGCCGGGCGTCGTGCGAAGCCATTGCATTCTGTCCGACGCTCTTTCGACGTTGGGCCGTGGCCCCGGCGACACAGCACTTCCGGAGATGCCCGAGCGCGTTCCGAGGCGGATTCTGACAGTGAAGTACTGCCTGACAGACGGGAGTTGTCGGAAATGACAGCGATAGCGGACCTGGACGCCTACTACGGCGAGTTCACCAGCGAGCGTGAGAAGGACGTGCTGAGCGTTCCGCTGCGACTGGTCGCCGCGTGGGCGCACAACGACGCCGAGGGCGTCGCGGACTCGTTCACCGAGGACGGGATCCTGATCCTCCCGGGCGACGTGCTCAAGCGCGGCCGCGAGGAGATCCGGGTGTTCATGGCGGCCGCGTACGCCGGCCCCTTCAAGGGCACCGGCGTGACCGGCGCGCCGGTCGACGTCCGGTTCGCCAGCGACGACGTGGCGCTGATCCGCACCCACGGAGGCATCCTGGCGCCCGGCGAGACCGAGATCGCCGAGGAGCTCGCGGTGCGCTCGACCTGGGTGGTGGTGCGCACCGACGGCGAGTGGAGGCTCGCGGCATACCAGAACAGCCCCCGCGGCGCCGGCGCGACCCTGCGCTGGTAGCCCGAACCGAGTCCCGAATTCCACACCCCTGAACAGGAGATGAGAGGATGACGGAGAAGGCGGCGTCGCTGGTGACGCAGGCCAAGCAGTGGGCCTCGCGCTACGGCGAGTTCTCGAACGGAACCGAGGGCGCGGTGCTCACGGTGCCGCTGCGGGTGGGTGCGGCCTGGGCTTCGGGCGATGCGGACGCCCTCGCCGAGCTGTACACCGAGGACGGCAGCGAGCTGATCGGCGACAACCAGCTCCGGGGCCGCGAGCAGATCCGCACGTACATGGCGGAGGCCTTCGCGGGTTCGTACAAGGGCTCCCGGCTGGTCGAGGAGCCCGTCGACATCCGGCTGCTCACCCCCGACGTGGCGGTGGCGGTCACCCAGGGCGGAGTGGTCCGCGCCGGGGAGGAGGAGCCGGTCCCCGAGAACAGCTTCCGGGCGACCTGGGTGGTCGTCAGGAGGGATGGCGACTGGCGGCTGTTCAGCCACCAGACCAGCCCGCTGAAGGGCTGATCCGCACACACCCGCCGACCGCCCCGGATTCTCCTTGGTGTCCGGGGCGGTCGCATCCCCCGACGCGGAACGGAACCGCGCGGGGTACGACCGCGCAGAGCGCAACCGTAGAGATGCCCGCCGGGAAACCGCGCCGGGAGCATGGAGAGGCCGGATTTCCGGTCCCGAACCGGGAGGGATCATGCCGACGACCTGGGGTTCGCTGCGCAGGCTGCTGCTGACGCCGCAACTGGCCGAGGTGACCTTCGCCCGCCGGGGATTCCCGGTGACGCGCTCGCCGTCCACCGAACGGCTGGAGGCGGTGCCGCAGGCGGTGGTCTGCGGCTTCGAGTGGGGCATCGACGCCCGCTCCCAGTGGGAGCTGGAGCGTCGACTGAGCCTCGTCGATCCGGAACAGCGAGGGTTCGCCTACGAGGGCGCCACGATGGCCTTCACCATCCTGGACGCGACCGGCCGGGGCCGGCGGACCCTCGACCTGCTGACCGGTCCCGGTCAGCCGCACATCTTCCTGGCCTACATCGGCATCGGCTTCGCCATGGCGCGGCTGCCGCGACCACTGTGGAAGAAGGTGCTGCCCGACCTGGGCGGTACGCCCTACCACCCGACGATGAGCTGGCTGGCGGTCGACGGCTACGGCTTCGACCTCGCCTACTTCAACACCCGGCGCTGGGTGGACGAGCAGCGGGTGCCGCAGCCGTACCCGTGGCTGGGGGACTCCGGCTACTTCCGGCGGGCGGTGGACCAGGGGATCGGCCGGGCGCTGTGGTTCATCCACGGCGGGCAGCCGGCCCAGGTCGCCTCCGCCGTACGGAAGTTCGCCGACCAGCGGCACGCCGACCTGTGGAGCGGGGTCGGCCTGGCGTCGACCTTCGCCGGCGGCTGCTCGGCCGAGGGGCTGGCCGAGCTGCGCGGCGAGGCCGGCCCGCACCGGGCGCAGCTCGCCCAGGGCTCGGTGTTCGCGTCCAAGGCGCGGGTCCACGCGGGCTTCGTCCCGGAGCACGGTGACGCCGCCTCGCTGGCCCTGACCGGCCTGTCGGCGGCCGAGGCCGCGGTGCTGGCCGACGAATCGGCCGCCCACGGCGCGGGCCCGAACGGCGAACCGGCCTACGAGGTGTGGCGGGCCAATGTCCGCGCCTTTTTCGGAGCCGTGGATTCCGTTCGCTGACCCGGTTCAACACAGCAGCAGAGAGGGGAGAACAGCGTGCCCAGTGCATGGCGGAACCTCCGCCGTCGTGTCCTCACACCGAGCGTTTCCGAGACGCTCCTCGACAAACGCGGTTTCCACAAGAAGTCGCCGGCCGCCCAGGAAGTTCTGGAGACGGTCGGCCGGACGTTCCTCGAAGGCTATGCGTACGCCATGGAGGCGAGCGTCCCGGCCGAGGCGGAGCAGCGCCTGGAGAAGATCCCGACCCGCTTCCGCGGATTCGCCTACGAGGGCGCCGGCATGGGTTTCGCCATGCTCGACGGCCTGCCGGTGGCCGGCCGCGGCGCGGTGTCCGGATTCCTTTCCGGAAGGGGCGCGGACCACGTCTACATGGTGTACGTCGGAATCGGCTGGGCGATGGCGCGCCTGCCGCGGTTCTGCTGGCCCGACATCGACCGGCTCGACCCGCTGCTGCGCTGGCTGGTGCTCGACGGTTACGGATTCCACCAGGCGTACTTCCGGACGGCGGACTACGTCCACCGGCAGTACCGGGAGGAGGTGTTCCCCTGGCCGGCCCACGACTCGCCCTCGTACGCGGGCCGGGCGATCGACCAGGGCATCGGCCGGGCCCTGTGGTTCGTCGGCGGCACCGACGCGGACCTGGTGGCCACGATGATCGAGAAGTACCCCGAGTCCCGGCGGTCCGACCTCTTCAGCGGCGCCGGACTGGCCGCCACCTACGCCGGCGGCGCCGAGGAGGAGGAGCTGCGGGCCTTCCGGGACCGCGCCGGGGAACACCGCGACATGGTCGCGCAGGGCAGCGCCTTCGCGGCCGAGGCCCGCGTCAAGGCCGGGCTGCTGACGCCGCACACCGAGCTCGCGACGCGGATCTTCTGCGGCATGGGGCCGGTCGAGGCGGCCAAGGTCACCCAGGACCGGCGGCCGGCCGCCGGGGCGAGCGGCGGGCTGCCCACCTACCAGGTGTGGCGCGAGGCGATCGCCGCCGCCTTCGCCGAGCCGGGAAGGGGGTAGCCGTGACCACGGCACACCGGGTGCCGCCCGGGCCGCCGCGCAGGGCCACTCCGGCCCTGCTGCGGGACCTGGTGGGGGACCGGCTCGCGCTGATGCGCTCGGCCGCCGCCGAGTACGGCGACGCGGTGCGGATGTCGATCGGCCCGAAGACGCTCTACTTCTTCAACCACCCCGACCACGCCAAGCACGTGCTGGCGGACAACGCTGCCAACTACCACAAGGGCATCGGACTCATCCAGGCCCGCCGGGCCCTCGGCAACGGCCTGCTGACCAGCGAGGGCGAGCTCTGGAAGAAGCAGCGCAAGCTGATCCAGCCGGCCTTCCAGCACAAGCGGATCTCCCAGCAGGCCGAGGTGGTCGCGGAGGAGGCGGCCAAGCTGGTGGGCCGGCTGCGCGCCCACGAGGGCGGCGGCCCCGTCGACGTGGTGCACGAGATGACGGGGCTCACCCTCGGAGTGCTGGGCCGCACCCTGCTCGACGTCGACCTCGGCGCCTTCGAGGGGGTCGGGCAGGACTTCGAGGCGGTCCAGGACCAGGCCATGTTCGACATGGTCACCATGGGCCTGGTGCCGGGCTGGGTGCCGCTGGCCAAGCAGCGCCGGTTCCAGCAGGCCCGGCGGGACCTCCAGCAGGTGGTCGACCGGCTGGTGGCGGACCGTCGCTCGCGCGACGGCGCCGACACCGAGGCGGACGACGTGCTGTCCCGGCTGATCGTCTCCACCCGGGCGGAGTCCGACCCGAGCGTCGGCCGGCAGAGGATGCGGGACGAGCTGGTCACCCTGCTGCTGGCCGGCCACGAGACCACGGCGAGCACCCTCGGCTGGACGTTCTACCTGGCCGACCGTCACCCCGAGGTGATGGAGCGGCTGCACGCCGAGGCCGTCGAGGTGCTCGGCGACCGGCTGCCGCGCTTCGAGGACCTGCACAGCCTGCGCTACACCGCGCGGGTGGTCGAGGAGGTCATGCGGCTCTATCCGCCGGTGTGGATCCTGCCCCGGCAGGCGCAGGGCGAGGACGAGGTCGGCGGGTACCGGGTGCCGGCCGGCGCCGACGTCCTGATCTGCCCGTACACGCTGCACCGCCACCCCGGGTTCTGGGACGCCCCGGACCAGTTCGACCCGGACCGCTTCCACCCGGACCGGGTGTCGGACCGGCCGCGGTACGCCTACATCCCGTTCGGGGCCGGCCCGCGGTTCTGCGTCGGCAACCACCTCGGGCTGATGGAGGCCACGTTCACGATCGCCCTGATCGCCCGCGAGCTGCGGCTGGCCAAGGTGCCCGGCTACCGGGTGGTGGCCGAGCCGATGCTGTCCCTGCGGGTGCAGGGCGGGCTTCCGATGACGGTGCACTCCGTCGCCTGAGTCGGCCCGACCCTTCGTGAGCCGGTGCGCGCAGCCTCCTGTCGACCTCTCAGGGGGCTGCGCGCCGGGGAGCACGACTCGTCGGAGCCGGCGCGGGGCGGCGGTGGATCAGCCGGCGATCGACGCCGCGGTGAACGCCTCGGCCCGGACGTCCAGCAGGGCCATCAGGACCGGCGGGTCGAGGGCCCGGATCGGCCGCAACCGCAGTTCGACGGGCAGCAGCGGTACGTCCGGACGGGCCTCGATCGGCCCGACCGAACCCACGGAGAGCTCCTGATCGCCGGTCAGCACCTCGCCCATGGAGGCCGGGACGGAATGCGCCAGCAGATACCAGGTGCCGGCCGGTGCCTGTTCCAGGCAGAAGCTCCCGGGGCGGGGCAGGACGGTACAGGCGGCCGGTCTGCCCTCCGGGATCCGGGTGGGGAACAGCCCGATGAACACACAGCCGAGGTCTCCCGCGACCGATGCCCGGATCTCGCCCCGTACGGTCGCGAGCTCGGGGTTGGTGTCGCAGCACGGGGCCACCTGGATCCGGGGGGTGAAGCCCTTGAGCTGACGGAACATCGAGGGCGAGACGCCGACGCTGCTCGCGAACCGGGAGCTGAACGTGCCGACGCTGTTGTACCCGACGCGGTGACTGATCTCGGTCACCGTGAGCGTGGTCGCCATGAGGAGTCGTTTGGCCTCTTCGATTCGCAGGGCGGAGAGGAAGCGGCCCGGCGAAACCCCGGTCACGCGCTGGAATTCCCTGGAGAAATGGAACTTGCTGTACATGGCTGCCTGTGCCATATCATCTATGGTCAGCAGCTCCCCGATATTCTCGTGCATGGTTTCGATGGCCCGGGTCACGGCTTGCTCGATAGCTGGTTTCATACCGACTCCAAGTTCGCTGACACGCGTGCGGGGCGACCTAGCTGGAAACGGGTTAAGAAAACCTCCGCTCTTGAAAATATCGCAGACGATAAATATCGCTGCGATAACGACTGTCGACCGTAGCAGGTGACCATGACAAGTGCAATGGTCACGGCATGCGCCAATGGCATAGGCCAATTGATACCGGTCGGTAAATTACCGGCCGACCACAGCAATGCAGGAGATGCCAACGGTGCGGTTGTGCGCGGACGATGCTGGGGTCACCAAGGTGAAAACATCTGAGGAGGCACTGGTGCGCTCAGAATCCCGAGATGAACAACGGGAAGAACGGACGATGACGCTCGAGGCGTTCGCGGACACGATCGTTCCGGGCGAAAAGCGCTCGCCCGACGATCGGGCCGTCGCGGGCGCGTCGCCCGGTGGCGGCGCGGTGGCGGCCGGCGCCATCGAACTGCTGGAGACGCCGGCGACCGGAGTATCGACGGTCCTGGATGACTATGCCCGGATGCTGAACGAACATGCACGGACCTACGCGGCCGAGCACGGCCTGCGGCTCGACGGGACGGTGCCGCCGTTCGTCGCGCTCGCCTTCGAGGACCGGACCACCGTCGTCCGCACACTGACCGGGCCGGACCAGGAGGACCGCGAACTCTGGGTGCTGCTGGCCCTGTTCAGCAACATGGCGTTCGACACCGCCGCCCACATGCACACCGCCGACGCGATGGCGGCCGGCCACCCCGGCCTGGTCACGATGGGGTTCATGAAGCCGGACGACGACGGCCTCTGGCGGTTCCCCGACTTCTCGTACGGCCGTCGCCTCGCCGACCCGCACCCGGACACCACGCCCACAGGGAGCCCCGCATGAGCAGCAGCGACAGCACCGACGTCCTGATCGTGGGAAGCGGCTTCGGCGGCGCGATCGCGGCCTACCACCTGGCCGCGGGCGGCGCGAAGGTCACCGTCCTGGAGCGCGGCCCGTGGCTGGAGGCCCAGGACTTCGACCACGACTTCCTGCTCGGCTCCTCGTACACCCGCGTCTTCGACTTCACCGTCGGCGACGGCATGAGCCTGCTCGGCGGCAACTGCGTCGGCGGCGGCAGCGTGGTGTACTTCGCCGCGATGCCGCGGGCGCCGCGCTTCGCCTTCGAGCGCAAGGGCAGCATCGGCCGGCGGATGTGGCCGAAGAGCATCACCCGGGACTCCCTCGACCCCTGGTACGACCGGGTGGTCGAGGCGCTGCCGATCACCCAGCAGGACTGGAACGACGTCACGTACTCCGGCGGCCTGTTCGCGGCCGCCTGCGACCACGCCGGGCGGACGGCCAACCCCGTCCCCGCCGCGATCGACCGGGCGAAGTGCACCAACTGCAACTGGATGATGGCCGGCTGCCGCTTCGACGCGAAGCGCTCCCTGCTGCTGAACTACCTGCCGGCGGCCCTCGCCCACGGCGCGGAGATCCGGCCGCTGCACGAGGTGCAGCACCTCTCCCGGACGGACGACGGCGGCTACCGGGTGCACTACAACGTCATCGACGACACCGACTACCGGGTGCACGTCGGCAACGGGACGATCGACGCGAAGATCGTCATCCTGGCGGCCGGCGCCGGTGCCACCCCGGTGATCCTCCAGCGTTCCGAGGCCACCCTCGGCGCCATGCCGCACGCCGTGGGCCGCTACTTCTCCGGCAACGGGGAGCGGCTCAACACGGCCGTCGTCAACGAGGACCGGGCGCGCGAGCTGCTCGGGCTCAAGCGCGGCGACGGCGAGGCCTTCCGGGCCAACCAGATCGGCAAGGGCCCGGTCGTGGCCAGCTGGGACAACCTCGACGGGAACCTGCCGGAGCACTCCCGCTTCTCCCTGGAGCAGCTGTACTTCCCGCCGGGCTTCGGCACCATCCTGGCGCAGGTGCCGGACGCCACGGGCCCCAGCTGGTTCGGCGTCGAGAAGAAGGAGCTCGTCCGCCAGTGGCAGTCCTGGCTGACCGTCTTCACCATGGTCGAGGACGACAACGAGGGCGTCTTCGGCCCGCCGCCGGCCACCGGCAACGCCGACCGGATCTCGCAGCAGATGCTCGGCCGCGGCCCGATCCGGTACCGGCCGACGGCCAACACCCTGCGCGGCTGGGCCGAGTCGGACGCCGTGGTGAAGGACATCCTGGAGCGTGACGGCCTCGCCAAGGTCATGCCGTGGACCAACGACGTGGTCGGCGCGTACACCGTTCACCCGCTGGCGTCCTGCCGGATCGGTGACGACCCGCAGACCTCGGCCCTGGACGACCGGCAGGAACTGCGCAACCACCCGGGCATCTTCGTCACCGACGGCTCCGCGGTGCCGGCGGCGCTCACCGTCAACCCGGCGCTGACCATCTCCGCGCTCGCGGAGCGGGCCATCCCCGGCATCGTGAAGACCCTCCAGGAGCGCGGGGTCAAGGTCACCTACGGCGCGCCGTCGCCGGACGGGTCGACCAGCGGCCGGCGCGGGGTGAAGTCGCAACTGCGCGACCTGGTGCGCGAGTAGCGCACGGCGAGGGTCGGACGAAGCCGAGAACCCACGAGGAGGCATCCATCATGGCGACACCGTTCCTGCGGCCGGTGCTGCGGGGGGCGCTGGCGCAGATCCGCCACGTCACCCCGGTCCGGCCGGCCGACGCCCGGAGTGAGGTGGCGGGCGTCTACGCCGAGGTGGAGCGGGAGTTCGGCATGCTCGCGCCGCCGGTCGCCCTGCACGCGGCCTCGCCCCCGGTCCTCGCGGCGTCCTGGGTGATGCTGCGGGAGACCCTGGTCGCGGCCGGGCGGGTCGACCGCGCGGCCAAGGAGGAGGTGGCCGCCGCGGTGTCGGAGGCCAACTCCTGCCCGTACTGTGCGGCGGTGCACGGTGCGACCTGGGCCGCGCTGATCGGCGACGGGGAGCCCCGCCGCCCGGTCGGCGGCCTCGGGGAGCACGGCGGGTGGCGCCCGGCGACGGACGCCGCGGCGCCGTTCCCCGCGGAGCAGGCCCCGGAGCTGGTGGGGGTGGCCGTCACCTTCCACTACCTGAACCGGATGGTCAGCGTGTTCCTCCAGGAGGACCTCGTCCCGCCCGGGGCGCCGGCGGCCGTACGGCGGGCGGTCACCGCCGTCCTCGGCCGGCGGCTGCGGCACTACGCCCGCAGCGCCCCGGCGGCGGGCGGGTCGCTGGACCTGCTGGCGTCCGCCGCCCTGCCCGCCGACCTCGCGTGGGCGGCCGGCACGCCGAGCATCGCGGGCGCCTTCGCGAGGGCGGCCTCGGTGATCGACGCGGCCGGGGCGCGGTCGGTGCCGGAGCCCGTACGGGACCTGGTGCGGGCCGAGTTGGCGCAGTGGGACGGCAGCTCGCCCGGGCTCGGCCGCGACTGGCTGGAGAAGGCGGTGAGCGGCCTTCCGGAGGAGCAGCGCCCGGCCGGGCGGCTCGCGCTGCTGACGGCGAAGGCCGCGTACCGGGTGGACGAGGGCCTGGTGGCGCAGTACCGGCTCGGTCAGCCCGGTGATGCCGGACTGGTCGAGCTCACCGCGTGGGCGGCCCTGACGGCGGCACGGGAGGTGGGGAGCCGGCTCGGCGGCGCGCGTGCGCCGAGCGGCGTGAGCTGACACGACGTCACAGCGGGAAACGAAGCTCCGGTCGACGACCGGAGCTTCGTCGCATTCCCAGTAAAAATTACAGTGTTATTTATGACAGTGTTATGGAATTCGATAAGCAAACTCGGAGAAGACAACCCCCTGGGGGTGGGGGCATCCTTGAATTGTCTTTCTGTCAATTCGTCTCCGTGGGCGGTGAGTGCATGAGTAATGAGCGGATAGCCATCATCGGAATAGGCCTCCGCTACCCGGATGCCAATTCGGCGGACGAGCTCTGGGAGAACGTACTGAGCGGCCGCCGGGCGTTCCGGAAGCTTCCGGACGAGCGCATGAACAGCGCGGACTACTGGTCCGCGGACCGCAGCGCACCGGACCGGTTCTACGCGACCAAGGCCGCGGTGCTGCGGGACTTCGAGTTCGACCGGGTCAAGTACAGCGTCGCCGGCAGCACCTACCGTTCGACCGACCTGACGCACTGGCTCGCCCTGGACGTGGCCGCCGAGGCGCTGGCGGACGCCGGATTCCCGGACGGTTCCGGACTGCCGAAGCAGGCCACCGGAGTCGTGGTCGGGAACAGCCTCACCGGAGAATTCTCGCGGGCCAACATCATGCGGCTGCGGTGGCCCTACGTGCGGCGCACGGTGGCCGCCGCCCTGGCCGACCAGGGCTGGGCCGACGAGGACACGGCGGCGTTCCTCACGTCGCTCGAAGGCCGCTACAAGGCCCCGTTCCCGGCCATCGGCGAGGACACGCTGGCCGGCGGCCTCTCCAACACGATCGCCGGCCGGATCTGCAACCACTTCGACCTCCGCGGCGGCGGCTACACCGTCGACGGCGCCTGCTCCTCCTCCCTGCTGTCCGTCGTCACCGCCGCCAAGGCGCTCGCCGACGGCGACCTGGACGTGGCCGTCGCCGGCGGCGTCGACCTCTCCATCGACCCGTTCGAGGTCATCGGCTTCGCCAAGACCGGCGCCCTGGCCACCGGCGAGATGAAGGTCTACGACAAGGACTCCAACGGCTTCTGGCCCGGCGAGGGCTCCGGCATGATCGTGCTGATGCGCGAGCGGGACGCGCTGGAGCAGGGCCGCCGGATCTACGCGACCATCGCCGGCTGGGGCGTCTCCTCGGACGGCAAGGGCGGCATCACCCGCCCGGAGGCCGGCGGCCACCGACTGGCCCTCAGTCGCGCGTACCAGCGGGCCGGCTACGGCGTCGAGACGGTCTCCTACTTCGAGGGCCACGGCACCGGTACGGCGCTCGGCGACGCCACCGAGATCGAGGCGCTGTCCTCCGCCCGCCGCGCCGCGGACCCGACCGCCCGCCCCGCCGCGCTCGGCACGATCAAGGGCAACTTCGGGCACACCAAGGCCGCCGCCGGGGTCGCCGGACTGATCAAGGCCACCCTCGCCGTGCACCACCAGGTGATCCCGCCGGCCACCGGCCACTACGACCCGCACCCCGGCCTGCTCGGCGACGCGGCGACCATGTACGTGCCGCGCGAGGCCGAGACCTGGCCCGCCGACCAGCCCGTCCGCGCGGGCGTGTCCGCCATGGGCTTCGGCGGCATCAACACCCACATCACCGTCAGCCAGGCCACCGGAGCGGCGCGCAGGGCCACCGTCGACGACCGCACCGTCCGCCTGGTCGCCGGCCGTCAGGACGCCGAACTGCTGCTGCTCGCCGGGCAGGGGCCGGCCGAGCTGCGGGAGGAGGTGGACCGGCTGCTCGACCTCACGCCCAAGCTCGCCCAGGCCGAACTGGCCGACCTGGCCGGCACCCTGGCCGACAGGCTCACCGACGGCCCGATCCGCGCCGCCGTCGTGGCGACCAACCCGGACGACGCCACCCGGGCCCTCGGCCGGCTGCGCGAACTCCTCGACGCCGGCGTGCAGGAGGCGTTCTCGGCCGGCGAGGGGATCTTCCTCGCCCGCACCCGGACCGCCCCCCGGATCGCCTACCTCTTCCCCGGGCAGGGCTCGGGCCGGGGCGCGGTCGGCGCGATCCGGCGCCGCTTCGCCGCCGCCGAGGAGGTGTTCCGGGGCGCCGGTCTGACGGCCGGCGGCGACCAGGTCGCCACCCAGGTGGCCCAGCCGCGCATCGTCGCCGGCTCGCTGGCCGCCCTGCGCGTCCTGGACGGGCTCGGCATCCAGGCCGACACCGCCGTCGGGCACAGCCTCGGCGAACTGACGGCGCTGCACTGGGCCGGGACGATGAGCGAGGAGCAGGTCCTGCGGCTGGCCGGCATCCGCGGCCAGGTGATGGCCGAGGCCAGCCGCGGCGGCGGCGCCATGGCGGGCCTCGCCGCGACCGTGGACGAGGTCGCCCGGCTCTCCGCCGGGCAGGACGTGGTGGTCGCCGGCCACAACGGGCCGCGCCAGACGGTGATCTCGGGCCCGGCCGAGGCGGTCGACGCGGTCTGCCGCAAGGCGGCGGCCGAAGGCGTCACGGCGACCCGGCTGAACGTCTCGCACGCCTTCCACTCGCCGCTGGTCGAACCGGCCGCGATCGCGCTGTCGGAGCGGCTCGCGGAACTCGACTTCGAGGCGCCCGTGCGGACGATCGCCTCCACCGTCAGCGGCGGGCCGCTGGACCCGGCCACCGACGTGCGCGAACTGCTCCGGGACCAGGTGCTGCTGCCCGTCCGGTTCCACGAGGCGGCCGCCTCGGCGGTGGCCGACGCCGACCTGGTCGTGGAGGTCGGTCCGGGACGGGTGCTGTCCGGCCTGCTCGCCGAGATCGCGCCGGACCGGACGGTCCTGGCCGTCGACACCGACAGCCCCACGCTCGGCACCCTGCTGCGCGTCGTCGGCGCCGCCTTCGTGCTCGGCGCGCCGGTGCGCACCCGGGAACTGTTCGCCGACCGGCTGATCCGGCCGCTGCCGGCGGACGGCGAGATGACCTTCCTCGCCAGCCCCTGCGAGGCCGCCCCGGCCATCGCCCCCGAACTGGTCGCGCAGGAGGGCACGGAGGCGGACACGGCCGCGCAGCCGGCCGCCGAGGGCGCCGACGGGGCCTCCACCCTGGAGCTGCTGTGCCGGCTCGCCGCCGAACGCGTCGAGCTCCCGCAGGACTCCGTCACCGCGCACACCCACCCGATGGACGACCTGCACCTGAGCTCCATCACCGTCGGCCAGATCGTCAACGACGTCACCCGCGCCCTCGGGCGGCCCGTGCTGTCCGCGACGACCAACTTCGCGACCGTGAGCCTCGGCGAACTCGCCGAACTGATCGACCAGTTGTCGGAGACCGAGCAGGACGGCGGCGGCGCCGACGCCGAGGTGCCCGGGGTCGGCCCCTGGGTGCGGCCGTTCGCGGTCGAGCACGTGGAGGCCGCAGCCGCACCGCGGCCCGCCGCCGCCCCGCAGGCGCCCGCCGGCCACTGGCCGGTGTTCACCACACCCGGCCACCCGCTCGCCGAGCCGCTGCGCGCCGCACTGGCCGGGGCCGGGATCGGCGACGGCGTGCTGCTCTGCCTGCCCGGCGAGTGCGGGACACCCGAGACCGCGATGTTCCTGGACGCGGGGCGCGCCGTCCTCGCGGCCCCGGCCGGCACCCGGCTGGTCGTGGTCCAGCACCGCTACGGCGCCTCCGGGTTCGCCAAGACCCTCCACCTGGAGCACCCGGGCGTCCCGGTGACGATCGTCGAGCTGGACCGCCCGGCCCTCACCGGAGAGGACGTCGACGAGTCGGT
>NZ_JAFLNG010000129.1 GCF_017427025.1 Streptomyces sp. FH025 | reverse complement strand
GTGGCGGATTCGAGCGGGGTTGGAAAAGAAAAGCGGGGGCGCGCGGCATAAGCCGCACGCCCCCGCCGGAAATTCGTACAGGATTACCAGCGCGCCGCCGAGGGCAGCGGTTCGCCGTACCAGAGCTCGACCAGGTGACGCGCGATCGAGATGCCGGAGGGCGGCAGGATCTCCCCCGCCTCCATCCCGGCCCGCAGCTCCTCCCGGGAGAACCAGCGCGCCTCGGCCAGTTCCTCGCCGTCGACGGTGATCTCGGTGCCGCCGGGCAGCGCCTTGCCCGAGAAGCCGAGCATCAGGCTGGACGGGAACGGCCAGGGCTGGCTCGCGACGTAGCGCACCTCGCCGACCCGCACCCCCGCCTCCTCCTGCACCTCGCGGGCCACCGCCTGCTCGATCGACTCCCCCGGCTCGACGAAGCCGGCCAGCGTGGACCAGCGGCCCTCGGGCCACAGCGCCTGGCGGCCGAGCAGGCAGCGGTCCTGCTCGTCGGTGATCACCATGATCACCGCCGGGTCGGTGCGCGGGTAGTGCTCGGCCGCGCAGGAGGTGCAGCGCCGCACGTGCCCGGCGCCGGCCTTCTCGGTCGGGTGGCCGCAGCGCGAGCAGAAGCTGTGCAGCCGGTGCCAGTGCTCCAGGGCGACGGCGTGCACCAGCAGCCCGGCGTCCCGGTCCGACAGCAGCGCGCCGACCTCGCGCAGCCCGGCCGGGCGGGCGTCGCCGTCCAGCCGGCCCGGCAGGCTCTCGCCGGCCAGCGCGAAGTAGGAGACGCCGTCCTCGTCGGTGCCGAGGAAGTACCGGTCCCCGGTCTGCGGCGCCTCGAAGGAGGGCAGCAGCACCAGTTCGGTGCCCTGCGCGGTGTCGACCACGAAGGCCTCGCCGCCGGCGATCGGCAGCACCCGGGTGGAGGGGTGGCTCCAGGCGGCTGCCAGCCACGGCTCGTCGAACCGGTGCTCGGCCGCCCGGTCGACCCCGGCCCTGGCCAGGGCAAGCGGGCGCTCGGTCTCAGGCACGGTGCTCACTTCGTTCCATCCCCACGTGGTGAATCAGGTGAATCATCCGGATGAGTGATCTGACGGCCGGACGCGCGAAGGACGCGCTCACGCGCCGGGCCGGAAGTTCTCGGCCAGGTCGCCCCAGAGGTACGCGGCGGTCTCGACGCCCTTGGCCAGCAGGCCCAGCTCGACCTTCTCGTTGACCGAGTGCCAGCCGTCCGAGGGCACCGAGATGCCGAGGAACAGCACCGGGGCGCCCAGCACGTCCTGCAGGTCGGCGGCGGGGCCGGAGCCGCCCTCGCGGGTGAAGAGGACCTTCTGCTCGAAGGCCCGGCCCATCGCGCGGACGGTCGACTGGAGCGCCGGGTGGTCCAGCGGGGTCAGGCAGGGCCGGGTGGCTCCCGGGAAGACCAGCTCGTACCGGATGCCCTCGGGCACCCGCTCGGCCACCCAGGCCCGCACCGCCTCGCGGACCTTCTCCACCTCCTGCCCGGCGACCAGCCGGAAGGACAGCTTGAGGTGCGCCGAGGACGGCACGATGGTCTTGCCGCCGGGGCCGGTGTAGCCGCCCCAGATGCCGTTGACCTCGGCGGTCGGACGGGCCCAGACCCGCTCCAGGGTGGAGTACCCGGCCTCGCCGCGGGTGCCGTACGACTTGGCGACCCGCAGCCACTGCGCCTCGTCGAACGGCAGCTCGGCGAACAGCTCGCGCTCGCGCTCGGTCAGCTCCACGACCCCGTCGTAGAAGCCCGGGACCGCCACCCTGCGGTCGGCGTCGTGCAGGGCCGCGGCCAGCTCGGCCGCGACCTGGGCCGGGTTGGGCACGGCACCGCCGAAGGAGCCGGAGTGGATGTCGGTGTCCGGCCCGTACAGGTCGAGCTGGGCGTCCGCGAGGCCGCGCATGCCGGTGCAGACGGTGGGCGTGGTCTCGGACCACATGCCGGTGTCGGAGATGACGACGACGTCGGCGGCCAGCCGCTCGGCCTCGCGCCGCACCAGGTCGGCGAAGTGCGGCGAGCCGGACTCCTCCTCGCCCTCGATCAGCAGCTTGAGGTTGACGGCCGGCGCGGTGCGGCCGGTGGCGTCCAGGTGGGCGCGCACGCCCAGGGTGTGGAAGAACACCTGGCCCTTGTCGTCGGCGGCGCCGCGCGCGTACAGCCGCTCCCCCACCACGGTCGGGGTGAACGGCTCGGTGTCCCAGCCGTCCTCCTTGGCCGCGGGCTGCACGTCGTGGTGCCCGTAGACCAGGACGGTCGGCGCGGACGAGTCCCCGGAGGGCCACTCGGCGAACACCGCCGGCAGCCCGTCGGTCTCCCACACCTCGGCCACCGGGAAGCCGGTCTCGCGCAGCTTGGCGGCCAGCCACTCGGCGGAGCGGCGCACGTCACCGGCCCGCTCGGGGTCGGCGGAGACCGAGGGGATGGCCAGCCACTCGGAGAGGTCCGCGAGGAAGGCGGCCTGGTGCCGGTCGATGTAGGCGCGGACGGCGCTGTCCGGGGTTCTCGTCATACCGACGACTGTAGTTCGCCCGTGCGGGTGCCCGCCCCGGCCGTCCGGCCGCCGGGCCCCGTCGGGGCTGTAACCTCCGTCACCCCGGACCGAGAACCCGGACGGGAACCGCCGTCACCCCCGGCCGCGCGCGACGGCGGCCGGGGGTGACGGAACCACACGGGAACACGCGTACGGGCCTCAGCCCGAGCGGCGCAGCATCGAGATCCGCGAGCGGGTGAGCAGCGCCGCGAGCCCGGCCGCGAGCACCGGCAGCAGCACGACGGTGGCCGCGATGGTGGGCCACGGGAAGATCACGATCGCCTTGTTGGCGATCTCCTCGGGGCTCATGCCGGGGTAGGTGCTCGACGCGCCCTCGACCTTGCGCAGCGCCACGCCCGGCACGATGCCGCAGACCACGCCGAGCAGGGCGCCCATGGCGGCGATGACACCGCACTGGAAGCCGGACAGCGAGCGCCGGATGCGGGGCGCGGCGCCGACCGCCGCGAGGGTGGTCAGGTCGCGCTGGGAGTCGGCGGCGGCCAGTCCGGTGGCGATGCCGGCCGCGCCGAGGGCGACCAGGGCGGCGAAGACGGTCAGGCCGAGGGTGACGAGGCCGACGTCGGACTGGTAGCCGCGTTCGACGGTGAGGACGTTGTGGTCGGTGATCTTGGCGAGCGCGCCGTCGGCCCTCTGGTTGGCGCCGTCGGAGGGCATCGTGGCGGGCAGCCAGACCGCGCCGGTCACCGTGGTGGTGAAGCCGAGCCTGGCGGCGGTCTCCGGGCTGATCACGGCCTGGCCGGGGGCGGGCAGTGCGGCGTCGGCGAGGACGGCGTCGACGGCGATCTCGGTGCGGACGGGCTTCTTGGGGGCGCCGCTCGCGCTGTAGTCGACCGGCTCGCTGTACTCGATGGCGACCTTGCCGTTCTTGACGTACCGGGGGTCGAAGACGACGGCCTTGCCGGCGGCGAGGGCCTTGCCGGCGGCCGGGTCGCTGACGCCGTAGAGGTTGTGCAGCAGGGTGGCGTCGCCGGCCGTCAGCGAGCCGTAGGGGCTGCCTCGCCGGGTGTCGACCTGGCAGCGGGGGTCGCTTTCGAGGATCCGGTCGGCCTCGCCGGGGCCGAACTCGCGGTCGCCGTCGTGGACGGGGCAGCGGGCCTCCTTGGGCATGTTGACGCCGATGTTGCCGCAGAGGCCGCCCTCGACGCAGTCGCCCTTGTAGTTGACGCGCCGGACGTCGGCGCGCGGGCCGAGGTCGGGGATGGTGCGTTCGACGGCCTCGCGCATCTGCGGCAGCAGCTTGCCGTCGGCGCCGGCCATCCAGCCGCTGCCGAGGATGACGGCTCCGGAGGGGCCGCTGGCGACGTACTCGCGCCGGTACTGCTCCTCGCTGCTGGTGCTGTAGACGCCGACCGCGACGGAGCCGGCGACGGCGGCCATGACGGCGGCGACGGCGGGCGCGGTGCGGGCGCGGTGGCGCACGGAGTCGCGCAGGGCGAGCCGGGGGCCGAGCGAGAGCCAGCGGCCGAGCCGGCCGAAGAGGCCGACCAGGTAGGGCGTCAGGGCGACCATGCCGAGTTCGGCGAGGGCCGAGCCGCCGAGGACGGCGAAGCTGCGGTTGCCGACGCCGGCGGCGCCTCCGAGCAGGGCGAGGGCCGCGCCGCCGCCGAGCATCAGCAGGCCGAACACGGCGAGCCTGCGGCTCGGCGGCTTGAGCGAGTCGCGGCCGGTGAGTGCGGCGACGACGTCCTGGCGGGCGGCCTGGACGGCGGGGACGACGGCGGCGAGCAGTCCGGTGACCAGGCCGACCAGCAGGATGCCGGTCAGGTCGAGCGGCTGGAGGGCGAAGTGGCCGAAGCGCCGGCCGGAGCGTTCCTCGGCCTGGGTGCGCAGCAGCGCGACCAGGCCGACGCCGAGGCCGAGGCCGATGGCGGCGCCGGTGATGCCGAGGACGATGCCGCCGCCGAGGACGACGGCGCGGACGTTGCCGCGGTCACCGCCGGCGGCGGCGAGCAGTCCGAGCTGCCGCCGGGAGCGTCGTGCCCCGACGGCGAAGGCGGGGCCCGCGAGGAGGACGATCTCCAGGAGGGCCATGCCGATGACGGTGGCGAGGATGACGATGCGGGTCTGGTCGAAGTACCCGCTGTCAGGGTCGGGGTGCCGGTCCTGTTCGACGTAGTAGGGGACGTCGCCGCGGGCCGGGGGGTTCGTCAGGACGGCGCGCGAGGCCATGCGGAAGCCGTACTCGTTGAGTTCGACGACCTTGGGCCAGTCGATGACGGCGCCGGCGGGGAGCTTGACCAGCCAGTGGGTGATTTCCCCGGTGTCGCCGGAGGAGCCGCCGCCCGGGGCGGGGCTCTTGGGGAGCCGGTCGAGCAGGGTACCGGGGCGGGCGGTGAGTTCGGTGGCGCTCAGTTCGCCGGGGTACTCGTAGCTGCCGGTGATGGTGAAGGGGGCGGATTCCAGGCCGCGGACGGCGGTCCGGTCGCCGAGCTTGAGGCCCGAGCGCTTGAGGAACTCCGTGGTGACGGCGGCCTCGTGGTCGCTCACGGGGGCGCGGCCCGTGAGCAGGGTGACCCGGCCGGTCCAGACCGGGTCGGTCAGGTCGGCCTCGCTGACGCGGGTGCTGAGCAGGCCTTCGGTGCTGCTCGTCGCGGTGTACGGGCCCGGGCGTTCGGGCACGAGGGTGGCGCCTGCCGGGAGCAACTGGCGGGCCAGCTCGGTGGGTTCGGTGTTGAGGGAGCGCTGCTGCGCGGCGTTGTACTGGGGGGCGGTGCCCTCCTTGGCGATGTCCTTGGGGTTCCGGATGATGAGCCCCTGCTCGGGGTCGGGCGTCTGCAGGATGGTGGAGCCGCGTTCGACCATCTCCAGTTCGGCGGCGGACTGGCCCATGACCCGTACGGCGTGTTCGGCGGGCGTGAGGTCGGCGCTGCGGAAGACGACGTCGGCGCCGGTGACGCCGAGGACGGGCAGGGCGACCATGGCGACGACGAGGGCGCTGCGGCCCTTGGCGCGCAGGGCGTCGCGGCGGGCGATGCGCAGGGCGACCCGCCAGGCGCTGAGCTTCACTCGTCCACCTTCATGCTGTTGGTGGCGGCGCTGACGAGCAGGCTGGCGGCGTCCTGGCTGACGGATTCGTCGACCATGCGGCCGTCGCGCAGGAAGACGACGCGGTCGGCCCAGGCGGCGTGCCGGGCCTCGTGGGTGACCATCATGGCGGCGGCGCCGGCGTCGCAGCGGGCGCGCAGGACGGCGAGGACGGCTTCGCCGGTGGTGGAGTCGAGGGCGCCGGTGGGTTCGTCGGCGAGGACGAGGCGGCGGTCGCCGATCAGGGCGCGGGCGATGGCGACGCGCTGCTGCTGGCCGCCGGACATGTCGTCGGGGAAGCGGTCGGCGAGTTCGGGGATGCCGAGCTCCTCCAGGGCGGCGAGGGCCTCGCGGCGGGCGGCGCGGGCGGACACGCCGTCGAGTTCGCGGGGCAGCGCGATGTTCTCGGCGGCGGTGAGCGCCGGTATCAGGTTGTAGTCCTGGAAGACGTAGCCGACGGAGCGGCGGCGGACCTGGGCGAGCTTCTTGCGGTTGAGGTCGCCGAGGGCGACGCCCTCGACCAGGACCTGGCCGCTGCTCGGGGTGTCGAGGCCGCCGGCGAGGGTGAGCAGGGTCGACTTGCCGGAGCCGGAGGGGCCCATGACGGCGACGAACTCGCCGGGGTGGACCTTGAGGTCGACGCCGCGCAGGGCCTGGACCTCGGCGGCGCCCTGGCCGTGGACCCGGGTGACGTTCTCCAGGTGCAGCACCGGCGTCTGCCGGGCTTGTTGGGTGTGGGACACGATGATTCCCCCCTAGTGCTGGGTGTGGGCTCGGGGTCGGGACCGGAGCCGGTGGTTCGGTGGCGGGGCGCTCAGGCGCGCAGGCGGCGGCCGCGCTTGGCGGGTGCGGCGGCGCCGTCGCGGGCGGCCTCGGTGGACGGGGCCTGCTGGGACCGGGCCTGCTGGAGCTCGGCCTGCTGGGCGAGGCGGGTCTCGCAGTGGTCGAGCCAGCGGATCTCGGCCTCGGTCTGGAAGATCAGCTGGTCGAGGACGAGCAGCCAGGCGAGGTCGTTGCTCGCGGACGGCACCGCGCCGGGCCGGGCCCCCTCACCGGATGAGAGCGGCCCGGCCAGGGCGCGGCCCTTGAGCCGGGTGTAGTCCTGGAGCGCCTTGATGCTGTGCCGGCGCTGGCCCTGGACGACGGCGGAGACGTCGACCCCGGGGACGGTGACGGCCATGGCGAGCTTGATCGCCAGTTCGTCGCGCGGGGGGTTGGTCCGGGGCACCGGGGAGTCGAACCAGGCCCGCAGCTCGGTGCGGCCGGCCTCGGTGACGGCGTAGAACTGGTGGCCCTCCGCGTCCTCCCCGGCGGCCTCGACCAGGCCGTCCCGCTCCAGTCGGGACAGCGTGGTGTAGACCTGCCCGACGTTGAGCGGCCAGGTGGCGCCGGTGCGCGCCTCGAATTCGGTGCGCAGCTGGTAGCCGTAGCGGGGGCCCTGGTCGAGTAGGGCGAGCAGACCGTGTCGGATGGACATACTCAGTATGTATACCCGGTATGCCCGACCGCCTCAAGCCGCGCCCGCTCGGGTACCGTCGTGCGGTGTGAGCCAGTTGCGCATCGCCACCTTCAACCTGTTGCACGGTCAGCCGCTCGCCCCGGACGGGGCGCCCCGGCCCTACCCGCGGGACGCGGGCGCCCCGCTGGCGGAGGCGGTGGCCGCGCTGGACGCCGACGTGCTGGCGCTGCAGGAGGTGGACCGGCACCAGGCGCGCTCGGGCGGCACCGACCAGGCGGCGGTGGCGGCCGCGGCGATGGGCGCGGGCGACTGGCGCTTCGCCGCGGCGCTGCACGGCCGCCCGGCGCCGGTGGCGGGCTGGGTGTCGGAGCCGTCCGGGCCGAACGGGCTGCGGGTGTACGGGCCGGGCGAGGTGGGTGACGGCGCCCCGCCCTCGTACGGGACGGCGCTGCTGACCCGGCTGCCGGTGCGGCACTGGCGGGCCCGGCGCTTCGCCCCGGCGCCGTTCGGGCTGCCGCTGCGGGTGGCCGGCCGGCGCGGGCTGACCCCGGTGCCGGACGAGCCCCGGGCGGCGCTGGCGGCGGTGCTGGAGGGCGAGCGCGGGCCGTTCACCGTGGTGGCGGCGCACCTGTCGTTCGTCCCGGGCTGGAACATGGCGCAGCTGGCCGGGATCCGGCGCTGGATCGCCGACCTGCCGCAGCCGTACCTGGTGCTGGGGGACTTCAACCTGATCGGCGCGGTGCCGCGGACGGTGCTCGGCGGGGCGACGGCGCTGGAGCGCACCGCCCCGCGCACGCGGGTGCGGGAGCTGCGGGCGGCGCGGCGGATCCGCCCGGCGCTGGCCGAGCCGCGCCGGCGGCGGGTGCGCGAGCCGCGGGCCCGGTTGCAGGGCTGGTACGACCTGGCGCGCACCCCGACCTATCCGTCGCACCGGCCGGCGGTGCAGTTCGACCACGTGCTGGCGGTCGGGGTGCCGCGCGCGGTGGTGGGCCCGGCGGCGGCCCCGCGGGCGGGGGTGTCGGACCACCGCCCGCTGCTGGTCGAGGTGTCGCTGTGAGCTAGTGGTTCGTCAGGACCCCTGCCTGCTGCGGCAGGTGGGGGGTGGCGGTCGGTGGCGGATCGTACTGCAGGAGCAGCATGGCGGCGTCGTCGCCGAGCTGGCGGCCGACGTGGCGCACCACGTCCTCGTGGAGGCGTTGCAGGACGTCGGCGGGGCGGCCGTCGGCGCAGCGCGGGAAGCGTTCGGCGAGCGGGTAGAAGGTGCCGGAGCGGTCGCGGGCCTCGATCATCCCGTCGGTGAACAGCAGCACCCGGTCGCCGCCGCGCAGCGGCACCCGGTGCACCGGGGGGCGGACGTCGGCGGGGTCGAGGACGCCCAGCGGCGGTACGGTCTCGGCGAGTTCGAGCGGGCGGACCCGTGCGTCGCGCAGCAGCAGCGGCGAGGGGTGGCCGCAGTTGACGATCTCCGCGGTGCCGTCGGGCCGCACGCCGATCAGCGCCAGGGTGACGAACTCCTCCTCGACGCCGGGGTGGTCGTTCTCGTGGAGGGCGCGGTCGAGGCTGACGGCCAGCCAGCCGGCGACCCGGTCGAGGGCCGGCTCCTGGTGGGCGGCCTCGCGGAAGGCGCCGAGCACGGCGGCGGCGGTCTCGACGGCGCCGAGGCCCTTGCCGCGCACGTCGCCGATCACGGCCCGCACGCCGTGCCGGGTGTTGACGACTTCGTAGAGGTCGCCGCCGATGCGGGCGTGCGCGGCGGCGGCCTCGTAGTGGACGGCGGCGCGCACGCTGCCGACCCGTTCGGGGACGGGCCGCAGCAGGACCCGGCGGGCG
The DNA here is from genome assembly GCF_017427025.1 of Streptomyces sp. FH025. Lineage (GTDB taxonomy): Bacteria > Actinomycetota > Actinomycetes > Streptomycetales > Streptomycetaceae > Kitasatospora. The sequence goes on along the minus strand of NZ_JAFLNG010000129.1, from coordinate 5,408 downwards.
ATCGAGGCGACGAGTTGGGCGTCGGCCAGGGCCCGCTCCTGGCGCAGTCTCAGGGTGGCGCTGACCCAGCCGATGGTGCCGGCGAGCAGGATCGCGATGACGCTGGCGGCGTGCACGGACTGGTCGAGCGTGTCACTGCGGAAGGCCATCAGGAAGGCCGCCGCCTCGGTGCACACGCCGATGACGAGGGGGTACCAGGTGCGGCGGCCGACCACGGCGGCCAGCGCGGGCACGGCGGTGAGGGCCGGTTCGACCGTCACCCGGGTGCCGCTGAGGTAGTCGAGGAGGACGATCAGCGCCATGCCGATGAACGGCAGCGCGAGCGCCGTCCTCGGCCAGGTGCCGCTCGTGCCCGGAAGGGGCCTCGGGGTCGGCCCGGCGAACCGTTCTCTGATCCATCCGGTCGCGCTCAACTTCGGTTTCTCCAGCAGAAGTCGCCGATGCCCTGGGGCACCTGCGGTGATGACTGAGGGTTAGGGAATGCGGGCCTCGCTGGTGGCCGGAGCTCGGAGGTTGACCGGTTACCGACCCCACAATAGGCGCGAAACGTGCACGACGCACAGGTTTCGGGCATTGCCGTGACGACTTGGATGCTCTGCGTGACTCATTAGTCACTGTTCCCGATCAGGAGCCGTTCCAACTCTTTTCGGTCGGGAAGTCCTTCCGGACGGACTATTCGCCCGCTGCGGACGTACAGGAACGACGCCGTGACCTGCTCGGGATCAACGCCCATCCGCTCGGCCCAGGCCAGCCGGTAGACCGCGAGCTGCAACGGGTCGGCGGTCTCCTCGCGGTGGGTCTTCCAGTCCACCACTTCATAGCGTGACGCACCGCCGGATTCCGACACGTCGTCACCGTCCCGGTAGACCACGTCGATCCGGCCGCGCACCACCCGCCCCGCCAGCACCAACTGGAACGGCGCCTCCACCCGGTAGGGCTTGCGCCGCGCGTACGGGGTGCGCAGGAAGGCCTCCTTGAGCCGCTCCAGGTCCTGCTCGTCCTCGATGCCGTCGTCGTCGGCGCCGGGCAGCGCGCCCGCCTCGATCAGCGGCAGCGGCTCGATCCGGGACTGCACCCAGGCGTGGAAGCGGGTGCCGCGGCGGGCGGCGGGCTGCGGCGGGCGCGGCATCGGGCGGGCCAGGTCGTGCGCGAAGCCGTCCGGGTCGGCGGCCAGGCGCAGCAGCTGGGTGGCGGACAGCGCGGCGGGCAGCGGCACCTCGCGCGCGGTGCGCCGGGACCGCTCCAACTCGCCGAGCAGCGCGGTCAGGTCGCGGTCCCAGGAGGCCACCTGGCGCTGGTCCTCGACGGCCATCGGTTCCGCCTCGGGAGCGGGCGCGCCGGCGAGGCGCGCGCGCACCACCTCGGCGACCCGGCGGCGGGCGTGCTGCGCGGCCGGGTCCAGCGGCAGCGGCCAGGGGCGCTCGACGGCGGCGGCCAGCGCCGGGTTCTCCGCGCCCTTCTCGGGCTGCTCGGCCCAGTGCTCGACCTCGCCGGCGCCCGGCTGCTCGCAGTGCTCGCGCAGCTGCTCCAGGAAGACGGACGGGCCGCGGACGGTCTTCTGGCTCGGCCCCCACCAGTGGCCGGAGGCCAGCAGCAGGGAGCGGGGGCGGGTGAACGCGACGTAGCCCAGGCGCAGTTCCTCGGTGCCGGAGTGCTCGGCCAGCGCCTTCTTGAACGCCGTCATCGACTTGCCGTTCCAGCCGCCCCGCACGTCGGGCAGGGTGGCGGCGTCGCCGCGCAGGGCGTGCGGGAGCACGCGTTTGGTACTGGTCCAGCGTTCGCGCGGGCTGCCGGAGGGGAAGGCGCCCTTCACCAGCCCGGGGACGGCCACCACGTCCCACTCCAGGCCCTTGGACTTGTGGGCGGTGAGGACCTTCACGGTGTCCTCGCCGCCGGGCAGGCTGCTGTCCAGGCCGCGCTCGTACTCCTGGGCCGCGCGCAGGAAGCCGAGGAAGGCGGCCAGGCCCGGGTCGCCGTCCAGGTCGGCGAAGGAGGCGGCGACGTCCAGGAAGGCGTGCAGGGTCTCCCGCCGCCGGGCGGCCAGGGCCTGCGGGGAGGCGGCGAGTTCGACCTCCAGGCCGGTGGCGGCGAGCACCCGGTGCAGGACGTCCATCAGCGGGTCGGCGAGCGAGCGGCGCAGCTCGCGCAGTTCGGCGGCGAGCCGGGCGAAGCGCACCCGGGCCTCGGCGGAGAACGGCAGTTCGTCGGGCTTCCCCTCCTCGCTCGACGGGGCGTCGAGGAAGGTCTCCAGCGCGTCGGCCAGTGAGACCACCTCGGTGGGGTCGGCCTCGGCGACGGCCGCGGCCAGCGCCTCCACGCCCTCGGGGCGCTCGGTGCGCACCAGTTCGGCGGCCCGGCGGCCGAGCAGGGCGAGGTCGCGCGGGCCGATCCGCCAGCGCGGGCCGATCAGCAGGCGCACCAGGGCGGCGTTGGCGGTCGGGTCCTGCAGCACCTCGCAGACCGCCACCAGGTCGGCCACCTCGGGCAGTTGCAGCAGCCCGCCCAGGCCCACCACCTCGACCGGCACCTCGCGGGCGACGAGGGCGGCGTGGATGTCCGGGAAGGCCGCGCCGCCCCGGCACAGCACGGCGATCCGGCCGGGCGCGGTGCCGGTGCGCACCAGGTGGGCGATCGAGTCGGCGAGCCAGTCGATCTCCTCGGCGTGGGTGGGCAGCAGCGCGGCGCGCACGTAGCCGTCCTGCTCGGCGCCGGGGGCCGGGCGCAGCGCCTCGACGCCCTCGTGCATCTCCCGCAGCGGGGCGGCGAGCCGGTTGGCGAAGGCGAGCAGGCGGCCTCCGCTGCGGCGGTTCTCGCTGAGGGCGTAGCGGTCGGCGGGGCCTCCGTCGGCCTTCGGGAAGTGCTTCGGGAAGTCGTCGAGGTTGGCGACGGAGGCGCCGCGCCAGCCGTAGATCGCCTGGCAGGGGTCGCCGACGGCGGTCACGGGGTGGCCGCCGCCCCTGCCGTCCGGGCCCGCGCCGTCCGGGCCCGCGCCGAACAGGCCCGCGAGCATGAGGCGCTGGGCGACGGAGGTGTCCTGGTACTCGTCCAGCAGGACGACCTTGAACTGGCCGCGCAGCAGTTCGCCGACCTCGGGGCGCTGCTGGGCGAGGCGGGCGGCGGCGGCTATCTGGTCGCCGAAGTCCATCAGCCCGGCGGTCCGCTTGCGGCGGCGGTAGTCCTCGACCAGGCGCAGCAGTTCCAGCCTGGCGCGGGCGGTGGCGGGGACGGCCCGCAGGTCGTCGTTGGTGAGCTTGACGGTGGCGAGGGTGTCGAGGAGCTCCTCGTCGAAGGCGCGCAGGGCGGCGGGTTCGACGAGGTGTTCGGCGAGTTCGCCGTCCAGCGCGGTCAGGTCGGCGACGAGGTTGGCGAAGGTGCCGGTGAGCGCGGGGAACGGGCCGCGGGCGGTGCGCAGCACCTTGGCGGCGAGCTGGAAGCGGGTCGCGTCGGCGAGCAGGCGCACGTCCGGCTCGATGCCGATCCGCAGGCCGTGCTCCTTGAGGAGGCGGCCGGCGAAGGCGTGGTAGGTGGAGATCTCGGGTTCGCCGAGCGGTTCGGCCTCGTCCCGGTCGGCGACGCTGGCTCGGAGCAGGGCGGTGCGGACGCGTTCGGCGAGTTCGCCGGCGGCCTTGTTGGTGAAGGTGAGGCCGAGGACCTCCTCGGGCCGTACGGCGCCGGAGCCGACCAGCCAGACGACCCGGGCGGCCATCACGGTGGTCTTGCCGGAGCCGGCGCCGGCCACGATCACGGCCGGTGCGAGGGGGGCGCCGATGGCCGCCATCTGCTCCGGGTTGAACGGGATGCCCAGCAGCTCCTTGAGCTGGTCGGGATGGCTGAGCACGGCGGTCACCCCGCAACCGTAACCGGAGCGACGGACATTCCTTACTCGACGAGTTGGGCCCCGTCGCGCTGGGCGGAGCAGCTGCGGCGGAACGCGCAGCGGTCGCAGCCGCCGCCGGTCTGCGGGACGAAGCGTTCGGCGAGGACCTTGCCGGCGGCTTCGGCGAGCAGGTTCTCGATCCACGGGTCGCCCTCGGGCGGCTCCTGGCGCTGCACCTTGGGGGCGTCCGGGTCGCTCTTGGCGGCGCCTTCGCGCAGGTGGACGAGTTCGGCGCCGCCGGTGGCCGGGGGGTGCTCGTCGAAGCCCGGCAGGTCGTTCAGGGCGCCGGCCCGGACGGCGAGCTGGTAGACGGCGAGCTGCTTGTGCTCGGGCAGCGACTTGTCGGTGGGTATCTGCTTGCCGGTCTTGAAGTCGACGACGTAGGCGCGTCCGGCCCGGTCCTTCTCGACCCGGTCCATCGAGCCGCGGATGCGCACCGAGACGCCGCCGACGTCGAGGGTGACGTCGAAGCCGTGCTCGGTGGCGACGAGGTCCCGGCCGCGTTCCAGGACGTGCCAGTTGAGGAAGCGCTCCAGGGCGGCGCGGGCCTCGGTCTTCTCCTGCTGGGACTTCCAGGGGGCGTCGAAGGCGAGGGCGTCCCAGACGGTGTCCAGGCGTTCCATGAGGACGGCGAGGTCGGCGGGGGTGCGGCCGGAGCCGACCTCGTCGGCGAGGGCGTGCACCACGTTGCCGAAGCCCTGGGCGGCGGAGCCGACGCCCCGGGCCTTGACCTCCTTGTCCAGGAACCACTGCAACGAGCAGGTCTCCAGCTGTTCCAGACCGCTGCCGGACAGCCGTACCGGCGCGTCGGCGCCGCGCAGCGGTTCGGGGGCGGCGGCGGCGGCGGCGGTGCGGCGCACGACCTTGCCGGTCCGCAGGTCGATGTCCTCACGGTAGAGCTCGCGCAGGAAGCGGGAGGGTTCGTCGCCGTCGTCGGCGGGCGCCTTGACGGCGGTGACGATGAGCCGTTCCCTGGCGCGGGTGGCGGCGACGTAGAAGAGGCGGCGCTCCTCGCCGAGCAGGGCGGCCGGGGAGAGCGGTTCGGCGAGGCCGTCGCGGCCGATCCGGTCGGCCTCCAGCAGGGAGCCGCGGCGGCGCAGGTCGGGCCAGAGGCCGTCCTGGACGCCGGCGACGACGACCAGGCGCCACTCCAGGCCCTTGGAGCGGTGGGCGGTCATCAGCCGCACCGCCTCGGGACGCACGGCGCGGACGGTGAGGGTGTCGGCGGCGATGTCCTGGGCTTCGAGTTCGGCGAGCAGGTCGAGGGCGCTGCGGTGGCCGGTGACCTGTTCCTCGGCTCGGGCGGCGGTCTCGAACAGGGCGCACAGCGCGTCCAGGTCGCGGTCGGCGTTGCGGCCGGCGGCGCCGCCGCGCAGGGCGGCGCGCTCCAGCCGTTCGCGCCAGCGGCGGCTGCCGTCCCACAGTTCCCAGAGCGCCTCCTCGGCGGTGCAGCCGCCGGCCAGCAGTTCGCGGACCTTGCGCAGCAGGGTGCCGAGGTCGCGGGCGCGGCGGGCGGTCGCCGGGTCGAGGG
>NZ_JAFLNG010000128.1 GCF_017427025.1 Streptomyces sp. FH025 | reverse complement strand
GTGCTGCTGCTCTGGTGCGCCGCCGAAGTGCGCCTTCGCCACCGGGTACGCCGAGTGGGCGTGTCGGCGGTGGCCACGGTGGTCGCAGAGAACGACGCGCACGGCCAGCTCGACAGCGCCCCGCTGCTCTCCTTCTCCGTGCGTCCCCCGGCCGACGGCCCCGGCGCCGTCGCCGGTGCCGGGCGGATCGCGGAGCTGGTGCTCACCCGCCCGCGCGGGCACACCCCGCTGCGCCGTCCGGAGCGGTTCGCACCCGGTGCCTCGGTGCGGATCTGCTACGACCCGGACCGCCCCAGTCGGGCGGTGCTGGCGGCGGGGGAGGTCGGCCGGGCGGCGGTCACCGACCTGCTGTGGAGCGCCCTGGCCGTGGGCTGTCTGGCGGCGGGGGCCGGGCTGCTGGCCGCAGCCGGGAGCTGAGGGGCGCGAGCCGGGCCTCGTACGGCCGACCGCCGGCAGCGGGAGACGGCCGGAAGCCGACGGTACAACCCCGGAAGTGCGCCGAATTTCCCGTTGACAGATCTTTGAATCCGTCATTCCATCCTCCGGAACCTGCCGAAGCCCCCCTCCACGGGGCGGGAACCTCCGTCATCGGGTTACCGTTCGAGTGGCGTCGGTGAGTCCGGCAAGTGAAAAAGCGGGATCCGTCCGTTTGACAAGGGTGGCCGGGGTACGGTCACACTCCGCTGGTGGGGTCGTCGTGCAGCGGCTGCCCCGGGACGGTGGAGGGGTCGGGCGGAGCGCAGCCCGTGCTGCCAGCGCCGACCAGCCACATGAAGACCGGGAGAGAAGAGCGAAGGTGTCCCCGAGCAGCGAGACCGCGCACGGACAGCGACTCGTCATTGTCGAGTCGCCGGCCAAGGCGAAGACGATCAAGGGCTACCTGGGCCCCGGCTACATCGTCGAGGCGAGCGTCGGGCACATCCGCGACCTCCCCAGCACCGCGGCCGAGGTACCGGACAAGTACACCGGTGAGGTACGCCGCCTCGGGGTGGACGTCGATCACGACTTCGCGCCCATCTACGTGGTCAACGCGGACAAGAAGTCCCAGGTCAGCAAGTTGAAGTCGCTGCTCGCGGAGTCCGACGAGCTCTTCCTCGCCACCGATGAGGACCGCGAGGGCGAGGCCATCGCGTGGCACCTCCAGCAGGTGCTCAAGCCCAAGGTGCCGGTGCACCGGATGGTGTTCCACGAGATCACCAAGTCGGCGATCCAGGAGGCGGTGGCCAACCCGCGCGAGCTCAACCAGCGCCTGGTCGACGCCCAGGAGACCCGCCGCATCCTCGACCGGCTGTACGGCTTCGAGGTCTCGCCGGTGCTGTGGAAGAAGGTCATGCCGAAGCTGTCGGCGGGCCGGGTGCAGTCCGTCGCGACCCGTCTGGTGGTCGAGCGCGAGCGCGAGCGGATGGCCTTCCGCACCGCCTCGTACTGGGACCTGGTCGGCACCTTCGGCACCGGCCGCACCCCGGTCGATGCCGCCAACCCGGAGACCTTCGGCGCCCGGCTGGCCGCGGTCGACGGCAAGCGGATCGCCAGCGGCCGCGATTTCGGCCCGGACGGCCGGCTGAAGGCCGCCAGCGCCAACACCCTGCACCTGGACGAGCAGGCCGCCCGCCAGCTGGCCGCCGCCCTGGAGCAGACCGCGTTCGCCGTCCGCAGCGTCGAGTCCAAGCCCTACCGTCGCTCGCCGTACGCGCCGTTCCGCACCACCACGCTCCAGCAGGAGGCCAGCCGCAAGCTGGGCTTCGGCGCCAAGCGGACCATGCAGGTGGCCCAGAAGCTGTACGAGAACGGCTTCATCACCTATATGCGTACCGACTCCACCACGCTGTCGGACACCGCGATCGCCGCGGCCCGGGCGCAGGTCACCCAGCTGTACGGAGCCGACTACCTGCCGGACGCCCCGCGCACCTACGCCAGCAAGGTCAAGAACGCGCAGGAGGCGCACGAGGCCGTCCGCCCCTCCGGCGACCGCTTCCGCACGCCCGCGGAGACCGGCCTGACCGGCGACGACTTCAAGCTGTACGAGCTGATCTGGATGCGCACCGTCGCCTCCCAGATGAAGGACGCGGTCGGCCAGTCCGTCACCGTGCGGGTCGGCGGCACCTCCGCCGACGGCCGGGACGTCGAGTTCTCCGCCTCCGGCAAGATCATCACCTTCCACGGCTTCCTCAAGGCCTACGTCGAGGGCGCGGACGACCCGAACGCCGAGCTCGACGACCGCGAGCGCCGGCTGCCGCAGGTCGCCCAGGGCGACCCGCTGGCCGCCGAGCGGATCACCCCGGAGGGCCACGCCACCAAGCCGCCGGCCCGCTACACCGAGGCCTCGCTGGTCAAGGAGCTGGAGGACCGGGAGATCGGCCGCCCCTCCACCTACGCGTCGATCATCGACACGATCATCCAGCGCCGGTACGTGTTCAAGAAGGGCACGGCGCTCGTCCCGTCCTTCCTCTCCTTCGCCGTGGTCAACCTGCTGGAGAAGCACTTCGGCCGGCTGGTCGACTACGACTTCACCGCCAAGATGGAGGACGACCTCGACCGGATCGCCGCCGGTGAGGCGCAGTCCGTGCCGTGGCTGAAGCGCTTCTACTTCGGCGAGGGCGACGGCCACGCGGCCGGCGGCGCCGCCGAGGCCGGCAACGGCGACGGCGACCACCTGGGCGGCCTGAAGGAACTGGTCACCGACCTGGGCGCGATCGACGCCCGGGAGATCAGCTCCTTCCGGGTCAGCGACGACATCACCCTGCGGGTCGGTCGCTACGGCCCGTACGTCGAGCGCGCCTCCGCCGTCGAGGGCGAGCCCGGCCAGCGCGCCGACATCCCGGACGAGCTGCCGCCGGACGAGCTGACCGTCGAGCTGGCCGAGGAGCTGCTGGCCAAGCCCAGCGGCGACTTCGAGCTGGGCCCGGACCCGGTCAGCGGCAACATGCTGGTCGCCAAGGACGGCCGCTACGGCCCGTACGTGACCGAGATCCTGCCCGAGGGCACGCCCAAGACCGGCAAGAACGCGGTCAAGCCGCGCACCGCCTCGCTGTTCAAGACGATGTCGCTGGACACCGTCACCCTGGAGGACGCGCTGCGGCTGCTCTCGCTGCCGCGCGTGGTCGGCACCGACGCCGAGGGTGCGGAGATCACCGCGCAGAACGGCCGCTACGGCCCGTACCTCAAGCGCGGCACCGACTCGCGCTCGCTCACCAGCGAGGACCAGCTTTTCACGATCACCCTCGACGAGGCGCTGGCGATCTACGCCCAGCCCAAGCAGCGCGGCCGGGCCGCCGCCGCCCCGCCGCTCAAGGAGCTGGGCACCGACCCGGTCAGCGAGCGCCCGGTGGTGGTCAAGGACGGCCGCTTCGGCCCGTACGTGACCGACGGCGAGACCAACGCGACGCTGCGCAAGGACGACGACGTCGAGACGATCACGCCGGAGCGCGGCTACGAGCTGCTCGCCGAGAAGCGGGCGCGCGGGCCGGTGAAGAAGGCCGCGAAGAAGGCCCCGGCGAAGAAGACGGCGGCCAAGAAGACCGCGGCGGCCAAGACGACGGCCGGCACGACCGCCGCCAAGAAGACCGCCGCCAAGAAGACCGCCGCCAAGAAGACGGCCGCGAAGAAGACCGCCACCAAGACCGCGGCCACCAAGACGGCAGCCGCCAAGACCACGGCGGCCAAGAAGACGACGGCCAAGAAGGCCGCCGCCGGCAAGACCGCCGCCACCGACGAGGGCTGATCCTCCGACAGTGGCCCCGGGCCCGCGCCTCCCACCGGGGAGGCGCGGGCCTTCGGCGTGTCGGGGACTGTGCGGGGATCGTCACAGGGCGGTGATGACCGGGATCCGGAACCCCGTTCGTCTCAATCGGGCAAAGCCCAGACCGCTACGCTGACCGTATGACGAGCGAGGAGCAGCCCACCCCCAGCGCCGCCCCGGCCGCCAGAGCCGCCGGGCCCGACCTGTCCGAGGTCGCGCCCGCCGGGACCCCGGTGGACCGGGCCCGGGCACTGCTGCGGACCCGGCCCTACCGGCGACTGTGGACCACCCAGCTGATCGGCGGTACCGCCGACCGGCTCGGGCTGCTGGTGCTGCTCGCGCTCACCGTGATCGCCGCCGCCCAGGGCGGCCAGTTCGGCGACCTGCCGCGCAGCCTCGCCTTCGCGACCGCCGCCGTCCTCGCCGCCCGGGTGGCGGCCACCGGGCTGGTCGGCGTCGCGCTGCTGGAGCCGGTGCACCAGCTGGTCGCCGGCCGGCTCGACCGGCGCTGGACGCTGTTCGGCGCGGACGCGCTGGCCGCCGTGCTGATCGGCCTCGCGCCCTGGTGGACGGTCTGGCTGGGCTCCGGCCCGCAGCCCTCCGGCGCGGCCACCTACGTGCTGCTCGCCACCGTGTTCGTCACCAGCGCCACCGAGCGGGTCCGGGGGATCGCCAGGAGCGCCGCCGTCCCCGGTCTGCTGCCGCCGGCCGATGTCTACGCCCCGACCGCCGAGCAGCGGCCGACCGCCGCCAACCTGGACACCGTCCGGAGCATCGACCGCTTCACCGGCTGGGTCACCGTGCCGCTCGCGGCCGTCGGGCTGGTCGCCTTCACCCTGCTCAACAACATCGGCGCGGCGATCGGCTCGGACTGGCTGCGCGCCCACCAGCTGACCTTCGCGGCGATCGGCGCGGCCGGCCTGTTCGCCGCCGCAGCCGCCCGCGGCTACCTCCAGCAGCTGCCCGGCGGCCCGGTGGCCGTCGCCCCGCACTCGCCGCTGACCGGCCTGCGCGCGCCCACCGACGCGGCCCCCGGCCCCGCCCTCCGCAAGGGCCGCACCGGCAGCGCCCCGTACTTCACCTTCGCCGTCGCGGCCGGGTACGCCTCGATGGCGGGCGTCGCCGCGCTGGCGCTGCTCACCGCCGCCGAGCACCGGGCCGGGCCGATCGGCTACGGCCTGCTGGTGCTCGCCGCGGCCGGCGCGCCCGCGCTGGGCGCCCGGCTCACCCGGGCCACGCTGCCCGCGCTGTCCCGCCGCCGGCTGCTCGCGCTGGCGCTGCTCACCGAGGGCGTCGCGCTGATCCTGGCCGGGCTGGTGCTGGACTTCGTGCTGGTCCTGCTGCTCACCGTGCTGGCCGGCCTGGCCGCCGGGATAGTGATCTCGGCCGGGCGCACCCTGCTCGCCCAGGAGGTCGAGGAGGCGCGGCTGGCGAAGGTCACCGAGCACCTGTACGCGGTGCTGCGGGTCGTGGTGGCCGCCGCGCTGGTCCTCGTCCCGCTGATCGCCGCCGGCTACGGGGACGTCGAGTACGGCTCCGTCGAGCCGGGCTCCTTCACCTTCATCCACGGCGGCGCGGCCCTCGCCGTCGCCACCGCGGGGCTGCTCACCCTGGTGCTCGCCGCCGTCGTGCTGCTGCGCACCGACGACCGGCGCGGCACCGTGCCGTTCGGCCGGGACCTGGTGGACGCGGTGCGCGGCGCGGCCGGCCCGGTGCCGCACCGGGGCACGGGCACCGGTTTCTTCATCGCCCTGGAGGGCGGCGACGGCGCCGGCAAGTCCACCCAGGCCCAGGCGCTGGCCGAGTGGATCCGCGGCAAGGGGCACGAGGTCGTGCTCACCCGCGAGCCCGGCGGCAGCCCGGTCGGGCAGCGGCTGCGCGGCCTGGTCCTGGACGTCGGCAACACCGGCCTGTCGCACCGGGCCGAGGCGCTGATCTACGCGGCCGACCGGGCCGAGCACGTCGAGAACGTGATCCGGCCGGCCCTCGCGCGCGGCGCCGTGGTGATCACCGACCGGTACATGGACTCCTCCATCGCCTACCAGGGCGCCGGGCGCGACCTGGCCGCCACCGAGGTCGCCCGGATCTCCCGCTGGGCGACCGGCGGGCTGCTCCCCGACCTGACCGTGGTGCTGGACGTCGACCCGACCCGGGCCCGGGAGCGCTTCACCGAGGCGCTGGACCGGCTGGAGTCCGAGCCGACCGAGTTCCACCAGAGGGTCAGGGCCGGCTTCCTCGCCCTCGCGGCCGCCGACCCGGCGCGCTACCTGGTCGTGGACGGCAGCCAGGCCCCCGACTTCGTCACCACCGCCATCCGGCACCGGCTCGACCGCGAGCTGCCGCTCTCCGAGCAGGAGAAGGCGGCCCGTGCCGAGCAGGAGCGCCTCGCCCGCGAGGAGGCCGAGCGGCGGGCCGCCGAGGAGGCCCGCAAGAAGGCCGAGGAGGAGGCCGCCGAGCGCAAGCGCCAGGAGGTGCTGGCGCAGCTGCGGGCCGAGCAGGCCGAGAAGGAGCGGCTGGCCAAGGAGGAGGCCGAGCGGGCCGCCGCCGAGGCCCGGCGCAAGGCCGAGGAGGAGGCCCGCCGCCGGGCGGAGGAGGAAGCGCGCCGCCGGGCCGAGGAGGAGGCGAAGCGCCGCGCGGCCGAGGAGGCCCGACTGGCCGCGGAGGCCGCCGAGCGCAAGCGGATCGCCGACGAGGCGGCCGCCCAGGCGGAGCTGCAGCGGCAGCGGGAGCTGGCCCGCGAGGAGCAGCGCCGCCGGGCGGAGGAGGCGCTGCAGCGGGCCGAGGAGGCCCGACTGGCGCAGGCCGCGGCCCTCGCGGCGGCCGCCGCGGCGGCGGAGACGGCGGAGGGCCGGGCGGAGGGTCGGGCCCCGGCCGGGGACGCCGCGACCACCGAGCTGCGGGCGGTCCGGGACGTTCCTCGGGACGTGCCCGGGGACGCGTCGACCGGGATCGGTGACGAGGCGACGCGTGAGCTGTCGCTGCGGGACCGGCAGACGGACGCGGAGACGACCGCCAAGCTGCCGGCGGTGCCGGCCTCGTCGGCGGACGAGACGGCCGTGCTGCCGAAGGTTCCGGCGGAGGCCGACCGGACCGAGGTGCTGCCGCGGGTCGAGCCGGGCCGTACGGGCGCGCCGCGCCGTGCCGGTGAGCCGGTGGACAGCACCCGCGAGCTGCCGGTGGTGGACGACCGGCAGGCGCCCCCGACGGCTCAGCCCGCCGCCGAGCGGCCGCGGCCGGAGTGGGCCGAGGAGACCCCGCTGGACGACCTGCCGAGCCTGACCGACACGCTGCTCGGCTCGCGCGACGAGTGGGCGCGCTGGGAGCAGAACGGCGGCGACGGCGGGCCGGGCCCGGGCGGCGGCCAGGACCGGAGCGGCGGGAACGACCGGGGCGAGGACGGCGGCAAGGGCAAGGGCCGTCGCTGGGGCCGCAAGGGCTGACCCCCGACGGTTTCGTACGGACGACGGACGACGGGCGGTGTCGCCGGGGCGGTTGCCCCCTGGCGGCGCCGCCCCCGTCGTACCGGGGTTCCCGGGGGTGACCCGGACGGAGCAGTGGCTGTCGGAGCGGAGACGTATGCTCGACGGCGGGGAATCGGCGCCGGGAGCGCCGTCGTACGGAGCTTGGGAGCAGCACAGTGGCCGTCTGGGACGACCTGGTGGGCCAGGAGCGGGTGGTCGAACAGTTGACCGCGGCCGCCCGGGCGGCCGGGGCGACGGTCGCGGCAGGCCGGGGCGCGGCCGCGGACCAGGGCGGGAACGCCTCCCTGATGACGCACGCCTGGCTGTTCACCGGCCCGCCCGGGGCCGGGCAGGTCACCGCCGCGCGCGCCTTCGCCGCGGCCCTCCAGTGCACCAGCCCCGACCTCGCGCTCGGCGGCACGCCCGGCTGCGGGTTCTGCGACGGCTGCCACACCGTGCTGGCCGGCAGCCACGCCGACGTCAAGTACGTGCGGACCGACGGCCTGTCCATCGGCGTCGGCGACATGCGTGACCTGGTGCTGCGCGCCTCCAGCTACCCGACCGGCGGCCGCTGGTCGGTGATCCTGGTCGACGCCGCCCACCGGCTCACCGAGGCCGCCGCGAACGCGCTGCTCAAGGGGGTGGAGGAGCCCTCCCCGCGCACCGTCTGGCTGCTCTGCGCCCCCTCCGTCCAGGACGTGCTGCCGACCATCCGCTCGCGCTGCCGGCTGCTGGTGCTGCGCACGCCCGCCGCCGAGGCGGTCGCCGACATGCTGGTCAGCCGGGACGGCGTCGAACCGGAGACCGCCCGGCTGGCCGCGCTCGCCGGGCAGGGCGACATCGAGCGCTCGCGCCGCCTCGCGGTGGACGACCAGGCCCGCAGCCGCCGCACCGAGGTGCTGCGGATCCCGCTGGAGGTCGCCGACATCGGCGGCTGCCTGGCCGCCGCCCAGCGTCTGGTCGACACCGCCAAGGCCGATGCCGAGGCGCTCGCCGAGACCCAGGACGCCAAGGAGACCGACGACCTGAAGGCCGCCTACGGCGCCGCCGAGGGCAGCAAGGCACCGCGCGGCATGGCCGGGGCCGTCAAGGAACTGGAGAAGCGGCAGAAGAGCCGCGCCACCCGCACCCGCCGGGAGACCCTCGGCGTCGCCCTGCTCGACCTGCTCGGCTTCTACCGGGACGTGCTGGCGATCCAGCTCGGCTCGACCGGTGCGCTCGCCAACGAGGACCAGCGACAGGCGCTGAACCGGGTCGCCCAGGCCGGGCCGGCCGAGGGCACGCTGCGCCGGATCGAGGCGGTGCTCGCCTGCCGCGAGGCGCTGGACCGCAACGTGGACCCGTTGCTCGCGGTCGAGGCGATGACGGTGGCGCTGCGGGCGGGCTGAACACCGGGCTGAACACTGGGCTGGGCGCCGGGCCGGGCGTGACCGTACGCGTGATCCGTATGACCGCGCTCCACCGCCCTGAGCCCGTTCCGGTCACCCCGTACGCCTCCCGGAGTCGGCGCGCCGTCCCACCTTCGAGTGAACGGGCGATACTCGCCGGGCACACCGTCGTGTGACCGTGCGCCCGTTGTGCACGCTGGGGGCCGACTGCGCCCCGGCCGTACCCCGGGTCCCCTCCGGGAGGGCCCGCCGCCGGAGCGGTCGTCTCCCGTACGGCTCCGGATCCGGTCCGGCGCCGGCCCTCCTCCCGAGGTGGTGCGTCCCGTGGTTCGTCCGCTCCTCGTCATCCCCCTGCTCGCCGCAGCGCTCGGCGGGCTCTGGCTCTCGCGCGGTGCGCTCCAGCGCTGGCACGACCTTCGCGCCGCCGAGACCTACGAGCTGGCGGGCGAACGGTGGCCGATGCTGGTGCGGGCGGCGGGGGCGATGGTCTGCGGGGTGTGCGTCACGGCGTTGACGATGCTCAGCGGGCTCGGGGCGTTCGGCGGTTTCAGCGGTTTCAGCCGTCACGATCAGCAGACGGACCGGGCCGTGGACGTGTCCGAGGCGGGGGCCGGGTCCGGCCCGGGCGCGGGGCCCGCGGGTGGAGCGGCCGCCGCGGCGGCCGCGGCAGCCCGGCAGCAGGCCGCACCGCCGGCGGCCCCGGAGTCCGATCCCGCGGCGCCGCCCGTGGTCAGCCGCTTCGACAGCGTCGGGCATCCGGGCGGAGGCGAACTGCTCCAGTCCGCCGTGCCCGGTCCGGACGGGAAGTCCCGCAACATCCGGGTCTGGCTGCCGCCGCAGTACGCCAAGGAGCCCAACGCGCGCTTCCCGGTCGTCGTGATGCACGCCGCCACCCCGAGCAGGACCGCCGACGCCGAGGTCCCGGACGTCTTCGAGGGCATCAGTGCCGCCCTGCAGACCGGCCGCGCCCGTCCGTTCATCCTGGTCGCCCCCGAGGCGCCGAGCGGCACCGCGCACCCCTGCGAACTGGTCGCCGCCGCCCCGGCCGCCGTCGCCGACGACGAGGCGCTGCGCACCACCGTCGCCACCTCCTTCCGCACCCTGCCGCCCGGCCCGGCCTCCTGGGGCACCCTCGGCGTCGAGGGCGGCGCGCCGTGCGCGGCCGCGGCCGGGCTGGCCCGCCCCGACCTGTACGGCGTGGCCGCGGCAGTCTCCGGCCGCTACGACGCCGCCGCGCTGGCCCAGACCGGCGCCGAGGCCCCGGCCGGCAGCACGGCCAAGCTGCTGCTGGCCGCTGCCAAGGCCGACACCGCCGGGCTGGACACGGCCCGCAAGCTCCAGGCGGCGCTCAAGGCCGGGTCGGGCCCGGCGGGCAAGGCCGAGGTGAAGATCTCGGACAACGTGCAGGACTACACCCCCGACCGGGAGCGGCTGCGACTGGTCCGGCAGGCGGCGCAGTTCCTGGCCGAGGCGCTGGCCAAGGCGTCCTGAACACCGGGTGGGCGGACGTTACGCTGCCCGGTACCCGGGGCGGGTACCGGGCAGCGGCGTTCCTTCGAGGGAGGTTCGGAGCAGGTCGAGTCGGGTGGGTCGTCGGTCATGGAAGGGAAGCGGATGAGGGCCTTCGGGCGGGTACGGATGACGGCCGCGGCGCTCGCGGCGGGGCTGCTGGCGGCCGGGTTCGCGGTGGCCGGGTGCAGTGCGGGGCCACCCGGGGCGTCGGGTGCGTCGGGTACGGCCACGCCCGACTCGGGCGGTACCCACGGGCCCACGGCGCAGGCCGCCGCCGTCACCCCGCTGGAGCCGCTGCCCGCCGCCGTTGCGGCCACGCTCGCGCCGTACTACGGCCAGCAGTTGGCCTGGCAGCCCTGTGACGACGGGTTCGAGTGCACCACCTTCCGGGTGCCGATGGACTACGACCGGCCGGGTGACGGCGACCTCACCCTCGCCGCCGCGCGGGCGGCGGCCGTCCCCGGGGGCTCCTCCGCTGCCGGTTCCGGCGCCGCCGAGGCCCGGATCGGCTCCCTGCTGCTCAACCCGGGCGGGCCCGGCGGCTCGGCGATCGAGTACCTGGAGTCCGCCGCCCGGACGTACGACGGCGGGGTGCGCGCCCGGTACGACCTGGTCGGCCTCGACCCGCGCGGGGTGGGCCGCAGCAGCCCCGTCACCTGCCTGAGCGGCGAGCGGATGGACGCCTTCACCGCCGTCGACCTCACCCCCGGCGACCAGCAGGAGATCGACGCGCTGGTCGCCGCCGACAAGGAGTTCGCCGAGGGCTGCCGACAGCACGCCGGGCCCGCGCTCGGCCACCTCAGCACCGTCGAGGCGGCCCGCGACATGGACGTGCTGCGGGCCCTGCTCGGTGACGAGAGGCTGAACTTCGTGGGCGAGTCCTACGGCACCTTCCTCGGCGCCACCTACGCGGGGCTCTTCCCGGCCCGGGTCGGGCGGCTGGTGCTCGACGGCGCGATGGATCCGGCGCTCGACTCGATCACCGGCAACCGCACCCAGGCCGGCGGCTTCGAGACGGCCTGGTCGGCTTTCGCGAAGGACTGCGCCCGGCGCGAGGACTGCCCGCTCGGCCGCACCGAGCAGCAGGTCGGCGACCAGCTCACCGCCCTGCTCGCGACCGTCCACGAGCGCCCGCTGCCGAGCACCGACGACGGGCGCCGGCTCACCGAGGCCCAGGCGACCACCGGCGTCATCCAGGCGATGTACGCCGACTTCCTGTGGCCCGATCTGCGCACCGCGCTCGCCGACGCCAAGGCGGGCGACGGCACCGGCCTGCTCAAGCTCTCCGACGCGTACTACGGGCGCGAGGCGGACGGCACGTACCCCAACCTGATGTTCGCCAACACCGCGGTGAACTGCCTCGACCTGCCCGCCCCGTTCGGCTCGCCGGCGGACGTCCAGCGGGCGGTGCCGGACTTCGAGCGGGCCTCGCCGCACTTCGGGCGCGGCATGGCCTGGATGGCGCTGAACTGCGCCTACTGGCCGGTCCGGGCCACCGGGACGGCGCACACCATCCGGGCCGCCGGTGCCGCGCCGATCGTCGTCATCGGCACCACCCGCGACCCGGCCACCCCGTACGACTGGGCCCGGTCGCTCGCCGGGCAGTTGGAGTCCGGTCGGCTGCTCACCTACGACGGCGATGGCCACACCGCGTACGGGCGGCACAGCGCCTGCGTGGACGGCGCGGTCAACCGCTTCCTGCTCACCGGGGAGGCCCCGGAGCAGGGGCGGCGCTGCGACCGGTAGCGGTGTCGTCCCACGTCGTCGTTTCCTTCTACGTCGAGGAGACGGCCAGCTTGGCGGCGAAGCCGGCGAACAGGACGGCGACCCCGCTGGTGAGGGTGGCGGAGAGGCGCTTGCGACGGCGGAAGGCGGTGGCCAGCGTCGTCCCGGCGAAGATCAGCAGGGAGAGGTAGAGCACGCTGAAGGTCTGCAGGATGCCGCCGAGCAGGGCGAAGGACAGCGCGGGCTGCCCGTAGGACGGGTCGACGAACTGCGTGAAGAAGGAGAGCAGGAAGAGGATGGCCTTCGGGTTGAGCAGGCTGATCACCAGCGCCCGGCGGAACGGCCGCTCGACGGCCTCCGGGGCCGCCTCGGCGGCCGGGTCGGCCTCGGCCCGCCGCTCGCGCCACAGCTGGCGGGCGGCGCGCAGCATCCCGAAGCCGATCCAGAGCAGGTAGGCCGCGCCACCGAACTTGACCACCGCGAACACCGCCGGGTTGGCCTCCAGCAGCGAGGCGGCGCCCAGCGAGGTGAGGCTGATCAGCGTGAGGTCGCCGGTGAACACCCCGGCCGCCGCCTTGTACCCGGTCCGGACGCCCTTGCGGGCGGCGACCGACAGCACGTACAGCGAGTTGGGGCCGGGCAGCAGGACGATGACGAGGGCGCCGAGTATGTACGTCGCCAGGTCGTTGACACCGAACACGGTGCACTCCGGGGGAGGGAGGAGGGTGACAGGGGCCGCTCATCGTAACGTCGCACCGGTGATCGATTGAAGCGAAAACCATCGTGAGGCGGGTGGCGGTGAGGGCATCACGTCCCCGCGCTGCGGCCCGACACCGCGGCCAGGACGCCACTCGGCAGGCCCGTTTCTTCCGGATTGCTTATCTCTGAAAGACCGGCTCGAATCCCGCATTGCGCCGTAGCCAGCCCCCCGTCCGCGCCCTAGCATGGTGAATCGCCATTGCGGTGCCGATCATTCATCGGGAGCGGATCTTGAGGAATCAGTTTTTTGACGAATTGGACGGAGAGATAAAGCGGGCCTGGGGAGAAATCCACGCCGGCCCGTTCTGGCGGCACCTGCTCGACAAGGGCCTGGACCGCGAGCTCTATCGAATCTTCATGGCCCAGCTCTGGCATTACACCCAGCACAATCCGATCAACCAGTCCTTCGCCGCGTGGCGGGTGCCGCCCGCCAAAATGGGATTGCTGCGCTACTGCTTCGAGCACGCCGAGGAGGAACTCGGCCACGAGAAGATGATCGAGCACGATCTGAGGGCCGTCGATCTGCTCGACGACACCCTGGACGCCCCGGCGCTCCCCGCCACCACCGCCCTGATCGGCTACCTCTACTCGGTCGGCCTGAGGGACGGCGCGATCGCGCGCCTCGGCTACTCCTACTGGGCCGAGAACGCCTACCCGTACATCACCGACCTGCTCGAGCACATGCGCACCGACCTCGGGCTGGCCGACCGCGAGATGTCGTTCTTCGTCGCCCACGCGGAGATCGACGCCAAGCACTCGAAGGAGGTCAAGGAGCAGATCGAACGCTGGGCCGGTACGCCGGACGAGCAGCAGGCCGTGCTCACGGTCGCCCGCACCTCGCTCTGGCTGACCGGCCAGCTCTTCGACGCCAGCCTGCACGCCTACCAGGCCCGGGGATGAGTGCGGGCGAGCGCGTCGAGTTCCGCCGCCTCCGGCCCGGCGATCCGAATTGGGAAGAACTGACGGAATTGCGTGCGCGGGTGTACCGGGAACGCCTGGAGTTCGATCCGGGCGAACTCGCCGCCGACGAGGAGACGGACCTCCACAGCTTCGTTTTCGGACTGTGGTCACGCGGTGTCCTCAGGAGCACCTTGCGGGTCACCCCGGCCGGCGCGCCGCGCCTGGAAATGCGCGAACTCGGAGTTTTTCCGAGACACGAGATCGGCGCGCCGGACGCCTGCGAAATCACCCGGTTCGCCGCCGAGGGCCACGGACTGCGGTACGGCGAGGCCGTGGTGCACGGCTGCGCCCGCTGGATGCTCCTCAACACCCCGATAACCCGCTATTACGCGTACGGCCGGCCCGGACCGGCCGATTACTTCCGGCGCGCCCTCGGCTCGGTCGTCCTCCCCGGCCGGGACTTCGGAATCGCGGCGCGCGGCGTCGACAACTACCGCACCCTCACCGGCACGATGGCCGACTTCGAGCGGTTCACCGCCCACGTCCGCTCGCACTTCGCCCCGGACTCGCTCTTCCCTCCGAGCGCGTCAGACGGACCGGCACGCCTGGCGGCCTCCTCGGCCGGGTGACCGCCCGGACCGCCCGGAAAGACGGGACCAACGGCAAAAGGCCCAGGTCATGGGCTACATGACCTGGGCCTTCAAGTGAGCCGCCTGCGGGATTCGAACCCGCGACCTACGCATTACGAGTGCGTTGCTCTGGCCAACTGAGCTAAGGCGGCACCGTTGCCGTGTGTGGTGGCAACGCG
>NZ_JAFLNG010000127.1 GCF_017427025.1 Streptomyces sp. FH025 | reverse complement strand
GCCGTCGGCCGAGTCCTGGTCGTCCTCCGAGCCCGAGCTGCTGCACGAACTGACCAGCAGGGCGGTGGCGGTGGCGAGGGCCAGGGCGGCCGGCAGAAGCCGGGTACGGCGGTTCACGGTAGTCGAACTCCGGATCGGGTCAGGTCAGTTCGGCGGCGGCCAGGCCGTACGGCAGGGTGCGCCAGGGGTTGTCCCCGGCGCCCGGTACGGCGCAGCCGACGCCGGCGCGGCGGGCGGCGATCAGTGCGGAGGCGTCCCGAGCGGCTTCGGCCGGGACGTCGTAGACCAGGTGACAGAAGCGGGAGGCCGCGTGGCGGCCGGTCCACAGCGGCAGCGTCATGGCGCGGTAGGCGTCCCAGTCGCCCTCGAAGGTGACGAGCAGGTCGGCCATGCCGACCTCGGCGTACCCGGGGTCCGGGTGCTCGCCGTGGCCGAACACCACGGTGCCGCAGCCGGCCGCCCGGGCGGCCGTGGCCAGCCGTCGGTAGTGCGGCAACGCGCCCGGGTGGGCGGCGACCTGGTCGAAGTACACGCCGGTGATGCCGTGTCGCTGACGGTACGTCAGGATGTCGGCCACCACGGCCGCGTGCGGCCGTCGGCCGTAGTCGGTGTCGGTGTAGCCGATCAACGGGAGCCCGGCGGCGCGGAGTTCGTCGGCGGCCTCGGCGAAGACGTGGTCCGGGACCTCGCCCGGACCGTCCGCGAGGTTGAGCACCACGGCGGCGATCCGGGCGGGGTCGGCGGCGGCGACCGCCTGCCAGGCCGCCGGGTCCACCGCGGGGTGGACGTACAGCGGCACCAGCAGGCGGCCGTCGGGGTTGATCCCGGCGGTCATGCGACCACCGGGGTCGGCGCGGACTCGGCGGTGCTGAGCCACAGGTCGCGCAGGGTGTCGGCGAGGTCGGTCTCCGGGTGCCAGCCGAGCTCCCGGGCGGCGGCCGACACGTCGGCCTGCTGCCAGGAGACCGCGGCCGAGCGCTCGGAGCCCGCCCCGCTCTCGTCGATCCGGCCGGTGAAGCCGGCCGCCGTGACCAGTCCGTCGGCGATCGCCCGGACCTGGCGGGCCCGGCCGGAGGCGAGGTTGAGCACCCGGGGGAGCGGCCGGTCGGCGGTGACGGCCAGGCCGACCGCGTGGGCGACGTCCCGGGCGTCGACGAAGTCGCGGTAGGCGGAGAGGTCCCCGACCGTGATGACGCCGTCGGCGCCCTCGGGGGCCACCCGGCGCAGTTCCGCGGCCAGCCGGCCGGGCAGCGAGCCCGCCGGGGCTCCCGGACCGACCGGGTTGAACACCCGGAGCACCACCGCGTCCAGTGGCGAGCCGGCCACCGCGAGGGAGCCGGCCAGCTTGGTCGCGCCGTACACGCCGACCGGGCGGGCGTCCGCTTCCTCGGACAGCGAGCCGCCCTCGTCGCAGACGCCGTACTCGCCGGCCGAACCGATGTGCACCAGGCGGGCCTTCGGGGCGCCGGCCCGCAGCGCCTCGCAGAGCACCGCCGGGCCGCGGGCGTTCACCTCGGCGAGCTTGACCGCGCTGCCGGCCACCGCGCCGGCGAAGTTGACCACCACGTCGGGGGCCAGCGCGGCCAGTTCCTCGCCGAGCGGGCCGGCCTGGGCGGTGGCCAGGTCCAGCCGGAGGTCGTGGGCGGGCCGCCGGCCCGCGGTCAGCACGGTGGCACCGGGCAGTGACCGCAGGACGGCGGTGGCGTGACGGCCCAGGAAGCCGTCGCCGCCGAGTAGCAGGATTCTCACGCGGCCCGTCCGTCGCTGTCGGCGCCCGCGGCGGCGGGCTGGTCGATCGTGTCGTCCGGAGCGGTGCGGGCGGCCGGGATCGGCAGCTCCACCGGGCCGGGCACGGGCGCCTCGAAGGGCATCAGGACCGGGCGTATGGACGAGAACTCGGCGTTGGCCCGGTCGTAGTCGTCGGGGCGGCCGATGTCGAGCCAGTAGCCGCCGAAGTCGTAGGCGGCCGGCGGGGTGTCGGCGGCCAGCAGGTCGAGCACCAGCTCATCGAAGCCCAGCGGCAGGCCGGGGGTGTACTTGGCGAGCGCCGAGCGGGAGACGCCGTACACGCCCATCGAGACGCGGTAGTCGATGCTGGGCTTCTCCTGGAAGCCGGTGATGGAGCCGGAGTCGGCGGTCAGCACACCGAAGTCGATCTTGACCTGGCGGGCGTAGGTGGCGATGGTCAGCGGGGCACCGGACGCCTCGTGGTGCTTGAGCACCCCGGCGAAGTCCAGGTCGGTGAGGATGTCGCCGTTCATCACCAGGAAGTGCTCGGGCAGGCGGTCCTGCATGGTGAGCAGTGGGCCCATGGTGCCGAGCGGGCTGTCCTCGACGGCGTAGCCGACCCGCAGCCCCCACTGGGAGCCGTTGCCGACGTACGCGCGGATGATGTGGCCGAGGTGGCCGATGGCCAGGGTGACGGTCTTGAAGCCCGCGGCGGCGAGCTGGCGCATCACGATCTCCAGGATCGCGTGCTGGTCGCCGATCGGGACGAGAGGCTTGGGAAGCGCGGTGGTGTACGGGCGGAGACGGACGCCCTTGCCGCCGGCCAGGATCACTGCGTGCATGGTGTTTCCCCCACGGAAAGGATGTGTAGGACACGAACCTCGGTTACCAGGACGAGCATGATCGTTTTACGGCGGGTCAGACGTTGTAGATGTCGGTCTTGTAGCGGGCCAGGTTGGCCGGGTCGCGGAAGAACTCGATGGTCTGCTCCAGGCCCTGCTCCAGGCTGAACAGGGGGGCCCAGCCGGTGGCCTCGCGCAGCCGGGTGGCGTCCGCGACCAGGCGCATCACCTCGGAGTTGGTCGGACGGATGCGCTGCTCGTCCTCCTTCACCACCAGGTCCACGCCCATCAGCTTGCCGACGAGGGTGACCAGGTCGCCGACCGAGATCTCGCCGCCGGTACCGGCGTTGAAGGTCCGGCCGACGACGGTCTCGGCGGGGGTGGTGCCGACGGTGCGGAAGGCGTTGGCGGTGTCCTTGACGAACATGAAGTCGCGGGTCGGGCGCAGGTCGCCGAGGGTGATCTCGGTCTGGCCGGCCGCGACCTGGGCGATCACGGTCGGGATGACGGCGCGCATCGACTGGCGCGGGCCGAAGGTGTTGAACGGGCGCAGGGTGACGACCGGGGTCTCGAAGCTGGCGTGGTAGCTGTCGGCCAGCCGGTCCCCGCCGGCCTTGGAGGCGGCGTACGGGGACTGGGTGTTGATCGGGTGGTCCTCGGTGATCGGCACGGTCTGCGCGGTGCCGTAGGTCTCGCTGGTCGAGGTGTGCACCAGGCGGGGGATCTCCAGGTGGCGCACCGCCTCCAGCACGTTCAGGGTGCCGGTGACATTGGTGTCCACGTACGAGTGGGGGGCCCGGTAGGAGTACGGGATCGCGATCAGGGCGGCCAGGTGGTAGACCGCCTCGGTGCCCTTGACCAGGCCGTTGACCGAGCCCGGGTCCCGGACGTCGCCGAGGATGATCTCGACCGAGTCCAGCACCTCCTGCGGCAGGGTCTCCAGCCAGCCGAAGGAGGAGAAGGAGTTGTACTGGACCATCGCGCGGACGTGGTGCCCGTCGGCGACCAGGGTCTCGACGAGGTGGGAGCCGATGAAGCCCTCGGCTCCGGTAACCGCGACGCTGCTCATGCGGGATTCGCTTTCTCGATGTACGGACGGCCCGACCTCTGCTGGGGGTCGGCCGCCGGTGGTCCGATGGGTGTGTCTGTGGAGCGGGTACGGCGGTGCACGCGAATTCGGGCGTGCGTGATATTCGAGGTGTTGTTCAGCGGTGCTGGGTGGTGCGGCCGAGCGCGGGCCCGGCGAGGGCGGTGAGGACGAGAGCGGCCGCCCCGCAGCCGATCAGCTGCAGGACGATCGGATCCGCACCGGTCAGCAGCCCGGCGCTTTCGGCGACCGCGGCTGCCAGACAGATGAGGGCGGTGCTCCAGCTGAACCCGAAGGCGTTCAGCAGCAGCGCCAGCCAGAGCGAGCCGCCGAGGAGCAGCATCGCGCCGAGCTGCGGCACCCCGAGCGCGGGGGCGCCCGGCCACAGCACGGTCGCGGCGGCGTCCAGCGCGGCCACGGTGGTGAGGTAGATGAAGAGGCAGCCGAGCAGGATCCCGCCGGTGCGGCGGGTGAACTGCCCGGTGGTGTGGCTGGTGCGCAGCGCGGCCACGGCCATCGCCCGGTAGCGGAAGAGCAGCCACTCGGCGAGGCCGAGGCTGAGCGTCAGCGCGATCATGGCCGGGCCGGTCGGGGTGGTCTTCACCTCGTGCACGGGCACGAGGCGGGAGGCGGCGTCCACGGCCTCGTGGATGGTCTGGCCGAGGCCGGCGATCAGCGTGAGGGCGCCGCAGGCCAGGCCGAACAGCAGGTGCGGGATCTCCTGGCGGATCGCCAGCTTCACCTGCACGCCGTCCCGTTCTCCGCCCCGGATGCAGCGGACCAGCTCCCGTGCGGACAGGCCTACCGCCAGCGCCGTCGAGGCGAGCAGCACGACCGTCCGTACGGTCTGCGGGACGTCCGCGGCCAGTACCACGCCCGCGCCGACCGAGGCCGGGGCCAGCGCCAGCAGCAGGAACTTCTCCCGGCCGAGCACCAGCAGCACGGTGGCCGCGGCCAGGTAGCAGGACTGCCCGGCGGCGAACCAGAGCGCGCCGAGCGGCCCGCCGACCACGTACGCGGCCGCGGCCGCGAGCAGCGCTCCGATCGGTGCGCCGACGGCCAGGCAGACTGCGGCGTCCCGGCGGCGCAGCCGGCTGAGCCAGCGGTACGAGCGGTGCGCCAGCGCCTGGTTGAAGCCCCAGCTGACCAGCGTGGCGATGGACAGCGCGAGCATGCCCGAGGGCAGGCCGAAGCGCATCCGGGTGGTCGCGAACAGGTTGGCGCCGAGCAGGTAACCGAGCCCGGGCAGGGCGAACACCAGGCCGCGCACCACGCAGCGCCACGGGTCGGCCCGCCAGGGGTTGGCGAACTCGGAGCTCGGGCCGGGGTAACGGCGCTCGACCTTCTCGAACAGCTCCTCGGCGACGGTGAACGCGTCGGGGCGGCCGTACAGCAGGGCGGCCTGCTCGTCGGAGAGGCCGTCGGACTCCAGGAAGGCCGCGATCTCGTATGGGTGGACGGCGTCGGCGCAGACGTCGCGCAGGCGCTCGGCGAGCTCGTCCAGCGGGTCGGCGGAGAGGTCGAGCGGCTCCGCGGGCTCCGGCTCCGCCGCCGAGGGGCGGCGGCGCTTGAGCGGCAGGGTGCGCAGCTGCATCGTCCGCTCGGCGCTACCGCCTTCGCCGGGCACCAGGCGAATCGGACCACTCATGCGCCCACCTCGCTGCGCTCGGCGGCCGCTTCGCGGTACACGCCCCTCCTGATGGTTCGCTCGCTTCGCTCGCTTCGCTCGCTTCGCTCGCTTCGCTCGCTTCGCTCTCTCACGCGCCCACCTCGCTGGGCTGGGGCTGGGCGGCGGCCAGCTGCTGGTCCCAGTCGGGGCCGGGGGCCCCGTCGGTGACGGAGACCATGCCGCCGGGCATCCAGCGGGCGGTGCCGAGGAGTTCGGTGTAGATCCCCCGGAAGCCGTCGATGTTCTGGCGGAGCGTGAACTGCTCGATGACCCGCAGCCGGGCCCCCTCGCCGAGCCGGGCGCGTCGTTCCGGGTCGCGCAGCAGCTCGATCGCGGCGGCCGCCATCGGCTCGGGCTCGCGCGGCGGGACGACCAGGCCGGTGTCGCCGACGGCCTCGCGCACCCCGCCGACGTCGGTCGAGACGGTCGCGCGGCCGCAGGACATCGCCTCGATCAGGGTGAACGGGAAGCCCTCGCTGATGCTGGAGAGCATCACCACGTTGCCCGCCGCGTACGCGTCGGTGATGTCGGCGACGCGGCCCTCGAAGGCCACCGAGTCGGCTATGCCGAGCTCGGCGGCCAGGGCTATGCAGCCGTCCCGGTAGGCCTCGCCGCCCTTGGGAGTGCCCCCGAAGAGCCGCAGCCGCGCTTCGGGGATCTCGCGTCGGACGATGGCGAAGGCCCGGATCAGTGTCTCCAGGTCCTTGATCGGGTCGACCCGGCCGGCCCAGCTGAGGGTCGGCGTGTCGGGTTCCGGGCCGGCCGGGGGGAAGGCGGCCGGGTCCACCCCGTTGTAGACGGTGCGGATGTGCGCGGAGGGCGTGCCGCCGCGCTCCTCCCAGCGCCGGTTGTACCGGTTGCCGGGGGTGACGAGCGTGGCCTGCCGGTAGCTCTCCTCGGCGAGCATCCGGTAGAAGCCGAGCAGCAGCGCCTTGACCGGCCAGCGGTACGGGCCGGTGCGGTAGCCGAGGTAGCGCTCGCGCAGGTAGATGCCGTGCTCGGTGAGCAGAAACGGTACGCCGTACTGCTGAGCGGCGATCAGCCCGGGCAGGGTGGCCAGGCCGCCGCTGGCCGCGTGGGCGACGCCGTCCTGCGGCGGCTCGACCGACAGCGGCCGCAGCGCGTGCTCCAGCAGGTCGGTGGCGTTCAGCGCGTCGTGCAGGGTGGGGCGCGAGACGGCGGTGGGCAGGTAGTCGCGGGTCCAGACGTGCTGGAGGGTGCGCAGCGCGCGCTCGCTGCGCAGCGCCGGGCTGAGCAGCCCGTGCCGGGCGAGGTCGGCGAAGTTGTACAGCTCGGTGCCGAAGTGGGTGGTGTAGACCGGGTCGAGGATGGAGTGGAGGAAGCGCTCGTAGGCGTTGAGGAAGCGCCGCATCTCCTTGCCGCGCGGCGGCCTGGCCTCGGAGGCCGGGCCCCACAGCGGTGCCGTGGTGACCGACCGTACGTTGGCGGGCAGTTCCCAGGCCAGTGCTTCCTGACCGGTCCCGGTGACGGCGATGACGTCGAAGTCGACGTCCGGCATGCCCTGAACGAGCTGGTCGCACCAGACGCTCACACCGCCGTGCTGGTGCGGATACGTCCCCTCGGTGAGCAGGGTGACGCGCATCTCCTGTCCCCCCTCCTGTTCTTACGTCGGTTGTCCGGACTGGGTGGCCGGAACGGCAGCCGTGGCGGGGTCGGCCCGGTCGCCCGGCCCGACCCCGCCATCGGGTGGTACGGGTTACCGGTTGCCGGAGCGTCCGGTGGTGTCGCCGTGCGAGGCCGTCCCCCCAGAGGCCTTGCCGGTCCGGTCGCCCTGGCCGCCGCCACGGGCATCATCGCCCTTGGCGACGCCCTTACCGGGCACCGGGGTTCCGCTTCCGGGCACGAGGGACTGCGCGGGCTTGCGGGTGGTGTCGCTCGGACCCACCGGGACGGGGGTGGCGACGCCCTGCGGCACGACCTTCTTGTCCGCCGGGACCGGTGCCGGGACGGACTTGGCCGCGACGCTCGGCGCGACGGCGGCGGGAGCGGCCGGCGCGGACGGGAGCTGCAGGGTGACGGCACTCTGCAGGGCGCCCGGGGACACCCAGCCGGAGAGCGTACCGGCGTAGGCCGAACCGAACCCACCCGTTCCGATGACCAGCTTCTGAGCAGTTCCGGTCGGCATGGTGGCCTGGACCTGAACACCGGCCGGCGCGTTGACCGTCACCGTGTTGCCGACCCGGTACGCGGTGACCTGGCCGGAGGCGAGGGCCGAGTTCCAGGCCGCGCGGCGCTGGAACTCCAGGCCGATCTCGCGCTCGCCGAGGTTCACGATCGGGGTGTTGTCGGCGTGCAGCGACCGGTAGGTGCCGAGGATCTTCTCCAGCACCGGGTACAGGATGCGGTCCTCGGACAGGTTGGACTGGTGCACGAAGTGCGGCCGCGGGTCGTTGCTCAGCACGTGGCCGAGGTCGATCCGGGCCTCCAGCGGCACGATGTACGACTGGTAGCCGGTGTTGACGTCCAGCGGCTGCGGCAGGCAGGTGGAGTTGGCGTTGTTCTCGCAGACGCCGCTGCCGCCGTTGGCCTTGCTGGTGTAGATCCAGTTGTACTCGTCGGCCTCCTCCTTCGCCGTGCCGGCGTTGTAGAAGACGTTCATCGGGTACCGCGGCACGGTCAGCGTGGAGCCGACGGCCCGCTGGGCGGGCTCGCGGGAGGCGTCGCTGCCGGTGAACTTGATCCCGTTGGCGGCCAGCGCGGGCGCCAGGTACGGGTTGTCGCTGGTCTCCTGGGGGGCGGTCAGCAGGCCGGAGTGCTCACCGGTGACCAGGACCTGCGGGTCGACGTTCAGGCCGTTCTTGGCGGCCCAGTCGAAGTTGTCCTTGATCTGGCCGGAGATGGTGTTCTGGTCGACCCAGACGGTCTTGCCCGAGGCGTCCTTGGTGCAGCGCCACGGCACCACGGTGACGTCCTGCACGCAGCCCAGGTACGGGTGGGTGTAGGTGTGGTTGACCCAGCGGTAGCTGTTCTGGTCGGTGATCATCTGGTTGGCCGTCGGGTCCACCGTGGTCTGGTGGTCGGCCTTCCAGTCCTCGCTGCCGCCGCCGTTGAACACCATGTCCAGCGTGAAGTTGTTGGCGGTCTGCCACTGCTTGAGGTGGTTCGCGTCGTCGACGCTCATCCGGATCGGGTTGGCGGTGTCCGGGGTGCCGGGCGGGCAGGTGACGTCACCGGGGGTGCACTTGAGGACGGTGTCCCAGCGGTCGTCGGCCAGGAAGACGTCGTCCACGTGCGTGGCGAAGTAGTTGCGGTCGTAGCCGAGGTGGACGCCCTGGGTGAGCCAGTCGACCATGCCGCGGGCCAGCAGTCGGTACTGCTGCTGGTACTGGTTGTAGACGAAGGTGACGACCAGTTCCTTGCGGCCGTCGTGGGTGTACTCGCCGACCAGTGAACCGCGGGCGGTCGCGCCGGGTATCGGCGCGTCGACCAGCGGGACGAAGGAGGCGCCGGCCGGCAGGCTGGCGAGCGGGGTCGCCAGGTATCCGTAACTCTCGCTGACCGTGGGGTCGTTGTCCTCGAAGGGAACGCTTCCCTTGAGGTACCCGAACGGCCCCGCCGTTCCGGCCGCGGTGGTCGCCGCCTGGAATCCGTCGAGGGTTCCGACGAATCCGGGATTCTGGGCGTAGTTCAGTCCCACCCCCGGGTTGGCCCAGGTGTAGGCGTCGATCTGCCGGACGTTGAAAGCGGCCTCGTAGCCGGCGATCGCGGTCATCTCGGCCGCGCTGTTCGGGAAGGGGTTTTCGTTGGGCAGCACGATGCCCTGGTACTTGCCCCGGGGCTGCCCGTTCACCGTGTCGCTCAGGAAAGCCGAGTTGATGACGGGCCGGTTGGTGTCATTGAGGCTGACGACCTTGTAAGGCGTCCCCTGACTCTTCAGCTCGGCGGTGATCGCCGCGACGGACGGGCCCCCGTCGTCGATGACCAGGACGGTGAGGTCGATCCTGGGCGGCGCGGTGTCGCCGTAGGCCAGGGTGGTCTGCAGGCCACTGGCCAGCAGAACTGCCGCCGCGCAGGCGGCGACTCTTCGGGTCGCTCGACCCATGGTGATCCTCCCCTTGGGGCAGGCGCAACGCTGCGCGGCGCTCGCCTGCCCGTGTAGCTGTTCGCGGGCAGCAGGCTGCCCGGGCTCATCCTGGTCGAGGGCCGGCGGTGCCAGGGACCAAATGGGCGAGAGTGCAGCGAACCTGTTACCAACGTTCATGGCGAAGCCATGGAGGCGCTGATTGTGACCGTAACCGGACCGGTGATGCAAATAGTGAATTGAAAATGAAAAACCGGAAGCCGAGTGCTACACCTGGTTACTGACTGCGTTCGATGGGGCAGGCGGGCAGGACACCTACACTGTCGTCGTCGCGCATGACACTCTCGCACATCTCGCCGCTCTGCCGGGCAGGTTCATGCAATATCGGGCACCGCTGTGCCATGTGACAGTCCGAATATGCAATGGAGGCGCACGGGTGGCCCATCGGCGTACCGAGGACGATCGGATCGGGGACGCACGGATTGTTACCGATAAGTCGGACGGAACCGGGCTGGTCGGGCGCAGTCTCGGTCTGCGCGGCGCTCTCAACGCCCGGGATCTGGGTGGCTATCTGACGGCCGACGGGCGGATGGTTCGTGGCGGTGTGGCCCTGCGCAGCGATGGCCTGAACCATGTCACCGCCGAGGACCTCGGCCCGCTGGGCGCGCTCGGCCTGCGCGGGGTGGTGGACCTGCGCAGTGAGGACGAGGTCCGCGAAGCCGGCCCGGACCGCCTGCCGGACGACGTCACCATGCACCGACTCCCGGTGCTGGCAACGGATTTCGACATCCAGGCGACGGTGCACCGAGCCCTGGCCGACCGCAGCCCGCGCAGGCAGCGCACCCTGCTCGGCGACGGCCGGGCGACCGCCATGATGACCGGGCTCTACCGCTGGTTCGTCACCGACGAGGTGGCCCGCGAGCGCTTCGCCGCCCTGCTGCGCCTGCTGGCCGCCCCGGGCGGCGTGCCGCTGCTGTTCCACTGCTCGGCCGGCAAGGACCGCACCGGCTGGGCCGCCGCACTCGTGCTGACCGCCCTGGGCGTCGGCCGCGAGACCGTGACGGCCGACTACCTGCTCACCAACGCGCGCTCCGCCCCGGTGGTCGACCGGGCGATGGACGACTTCGGCAGCCGCGGCCTGATGCGAGAGCCCGAGCTCCTCCTACCGGTGTTCCGGGCCGACCGCGGCTACCTCGACGCGGCCTTCGCGGAGGTCCGGGCCGGCTGGGGCGGCTTCGACGCGTTCTGGCGGGAGGGGCTCGGGCTGGACCAGGACGTGCTGACCGGGTTGCGCACCAACCTCCTGGAGGACGGCGGCGGTTGAACCCGGCGGCCTGGCTGGAACCGGTGCTCAGCCCTCGCTGATCAGCCCCTCGCGGAGCTGGGTCAGCGTCCTGGTGAGCAGTCGGGAGACGTGCATCTGGGAGATCCCGATCTCCTCGCCGATCTGCGACTGGGTGAGGTTGCCGAAGAACCGCAGCATGATGATCCGGCGCTCGCGCGGCGGCAGCTTGGCCAGCAGCGGCTTGAGCGACTCCCGGTACTCCACGCCCTCCAGGGCGAGGTCCTCGTAGCCGAGCCGTTCGGCCAGCGGCCCCTCGCTGTCCTCCTCGCTGGGGCTGGAGTCCAGCGAACTGGCGGTGTACGCGTTGCCCACCGCGAGGCCCTCGACCACGTCCTCCTCGCTGACCCCCAGGCAGGCGGCCAACTCGGCGACGGTGGGGGAGCGGTCCAGCCGCTGGGACAGCTCGTCCCCGGCCTTGGTGAGCGCCAGCCGCAGCTCCTGGAGCCGTCGCGGCACCCGGACCGACCAACTGGTGTCCCGGAAGAAGCGCTTGATCTCGCCGACCACGGTGGGCATCGCGAAGGTGGGGAACTCCACCCCGCGCTCCGGGTCGAAGCGGTCGATCGCCTTGATCAGGCCGATGGTGCCGACCTGGACGATGTCCTCCATCGGCTCGTTGCGGCTGCGGAAGCGCGCCGAGGCGTACCGGACCAGCGGCAGGTTGAGCTCGATCAGGGTGTCACGGACGTACGTGTGCTCCTCGCTGCCGGGCTCCAGCGCGGCCAGCCGCAGGAACAGCGAGCGGGAGAGCGTCCGGGTGTCCAGCCCCGCGCCGGGCGGCGTCTCCGGTGGTGCCCCGGCCCCGGGCCGCTCGGGGGACTCGGCCCGCTGGTGCGGGATCCGGTCCTCGGTGATCGTCGTGCCCTCGGCCTGACCAGCGTGGATCTCCGCAGTGCCCAGCTCTCCGGACATGCACCCACCCCCTTGTGACTGACGGTTGAACGGGGGCCGACGCGCGGAGGTTCCCGGCGAGGGCCCAACCCCCTCCATACCGGAACACGGTCCACGGCAAACCCGAACGTCGCAACTTGTCACTTCGGGGTAACGCGCTGCAATCTCATTCTTCCCAGGAGTTGCCGGTCCGAAGCCTCGTCAGGATCCGCGACAACAGCCGGGAGACGTGCATCTGGGACATCCCCAACTCGGTGCTGATCTGCGACTGGGTGAGGTTGGCGAAGAACCGCAGCATCACGATCCGGCGCTCCCGTTCGGGGAGTTGGACCAGCAGGTGGCGGACCATGTCGCGGTGCTCGACCTCGGCCAGCGCGGAGTCCTCGTAGCCGAGCCGGTCCAGCAGGGCGAGCCCGCCCTCGTGCTCCTGCGCGGCCTCCAGGGACGCGGCGTTGTAGGCCCGCCCGGCGTCCAGGCAGGCCCGCACGTCCTCCTCGGGGATCCGCAGGCTGGCGGCGATCTCGGGCACCTTGGGCGCCCGCCCGTGCAGCACCGTCAGCTCCTCCATCGCGCCGCTCACCTGCACCCACAGCTCCTGGAGCCGGCGCGGGACGTGCATGGTGCGGACGTTGTCCCGGAAGTAGCGCTTGATCTCGCCCAGGATGGTCGGCAGCGCGTAGGTGGGGAACTGGACGCCCCGGCTGGGGTCGAAGCGGTCGATCGCGTTGATCAGGCCGATGGTGCCGACCTGGACGACGTCCTCCATCGGCTCGCTGCGGCTGCGGAAGCGGGTGGCCGCGTAGCGGACCAGCGGGATGTTCACCTCGATCAGGGCGGCCCGGACCCGTTCCCGCTCGGGGGCGCCCGGGGGCAGCTCGGCGAGCCGTTCGAACAGCACCCGGGTCAGCGTCCGGACGTCCACGACGGGCCGGCCGCCTGGACCGCGCAGCCCGTCCGGGCGGAGCTCGCCGGCCGGGCTGATGATCGCAGCCAGCACCTCGTCCACGGACACGTCACCCCTCCCAAAGTCGACAACGGCGGGCCCTGCGGATCGGGTGTCGCGGCCGGTTCACCACCTGGCCATGTCCGGCAAAACCGGTCATAGCATCACAAGGTGGGCGCAGGTCGGGCAAGCACCCGATGGAGGTGTGTTGGTGGAGTGTTCGATCTCCACCGGCCGGGTCGGCGGGGCGCCGCAAGGGTCGTTCCCGGACGGACCAAAACGCCCCGTCCGGGGGACGGGCCGCGGGGGTCAGACCTCGATGTCGGCGATCACCCAGGTGGCGAACTCGCGCCAGCGGCCGGCCGCGGCCTGGTGGGCCGGGTGGGTGAGGTAGGCCTGCAGGGCCTCGCGGTCCTCGACCAGGCTGTTGATCGCGAAGTCGTACGCGATGTCCCGCTCGGTGGTGTTCCAGCCGCACTCCCACTCGCGCAGCTCGGGGATCAGCTCGCCGAGCCCGGCGAACGCCTCGGCGCCGGCGAGCACGCGCTCCTCGTCCTTGGCGACGCCTTCGTTGAGCTTGAACAGGACCAGGTGCCGGATCACGATTGCCGCTCCTCGCGGACGGGGGTAGAGGGTCCCGCCCACCGTAGCGGGTGTCCCGGGGGCCGCCTGTGGCGCGTCCGCTACTTGATCAGGCCGGTCATGAAGGTGCCCACCGCCTTGAACGCGTTCGAGATGCCCTCGAAGCCCAGCTGGACGAGTTCGGCCGACCGGGACGGCGACGTGATGATCGAATACAGCACGAAGATGAGCAGGAGGACCATACCGATCTTCTTCGCCTGCGCCATCGTGACCTTCCTCCCAGCAGTGGGCCGCCGTCATCAGGGTCCCCGAGCGGTCCGGTAGGGGCAGCTTATCCACCGGACGGGCTATCAAGTGTGCGACGCGTTCGTCCGGCGGGACGAAGGTCCCCGCGAGTGAGGCCTTTCTCCGGGTGCCCCGACGCGGCCCGGGCGGCAGGATGGATGGCGTACCGAGGATCTGGCAGGAATCCCCGGTACGTGGATCCGGAGCCCCCGCTGTGGGACCGGGCGCCGCGACTCCCCCGACGCGGCCCCGGTTGTGGGACTCCGCAGGGGGAGCGGTCAGTCCCCCCGAACCGCTCCCCCCTCCAAGGCTCCGTACGAGCCGGGCAGTGGTGGTCATCAGCCCGGAGTGCGGAGCCTTTCCGCGTTCGAGGGCGCGTGTTCGAGGGCGCGTGTTTCGAGCGGGCGTGTTCGAGGGGTGCGGTGCGCGGAAACGCCGAGGGCCCGTCCGGATCGGACGGGCCCTCGGGCTTTCGAGCGGTAGCGGTGGGATTCGAACCCACGGTGGAGTTGCCCCCACACACGCTTTCGAGGCGTGCTCCTTTGGCCGCTCGGACACGCTACCGAGGGGAACTCTACCGGACGGGTGGCGCGGTCACGAAATCCGTATCCCGGAGGGGGCCGGCGAGGGGCCTTCCGGGGGCCTGCCGGGCCTCGGCGGCGGGCCTCGGCGGCGGGCCCCGGCGGTGGGCTTCAGTGGCGGTTCTCAGTGGTGGTTCTCAGCGGTGGGTCTCGAAGAAGTCGCGCAGTTGCTCGCCGCACTCCTCCGCGAGGACGCCCCAGATCACCTCGGGGCGGTGGTTGAGCCGGCGGTCGCGCATCACGTCGAAGAGCGAGCCGGCCGCGCCGGCCTTCTCGTCGAGGGCGCCGTAGACCACCCGGTCGATCCGGGACAGCACGATGGCGCCGGCGCACATCGTGCAGGGCTCCAGCGTGACGACCAGCGTGCAGCCGCTGAGCCGCCATTCTCCGAGCTTTTCCGCCGCCTGCCGGATCGCGACCACCTCGGCGTGCGCGGTCGGGTCGCCGACCGCCTCACGCTCGTTGTGGCCGCGCCCGAGCACCTCGCCGTCCGGGCCCAGGACGAGCGCCCCGACCGGTACGTCCCCGGTGGCCGGC
>NZ_JAFLNG010001261.1 GCF_017427025.1 Streptomyces sp. FH025 | reverse complement strand
CGGCGACCTCGCTGGCGTCGGCGTGGCCGAGGACGGCCGCGACCTGGCCACGGACGAGTTCGGTCAGTGCCCGCTCCCGCTCCACCGGGGACAGACCCGCCAGCCGATCCGCCAACGACGTGCCCTGCTGTGCAACTTCCGCACGACGAACGGCCGCCGGCACCAGACCCGTGAGGATCGTCGGGACGTCCTCACCCCGCGCCCGCAGAGCGGCCGTGTCGATCCGGCTGACACCGAGCACCGCCTCGCCCGTGAACTGCGAGGCGTCGAACAACGCCATCGCCTCCTCGGACGCCAACGGCACCAGACCCGTCTTGGCGATCCGCCGAAGATCGACCTCCGCCAGATGCCCGGACATCGCGCTCGTCTCCCGCCACAGACCCCACGCCAACGACGTCCCCGGCAGCCCCTGCTCCCGACGGAACTCCGCCAGCGCGTCCAGGAACGTGTTACCGGCCGCGTAGTTCGCCTGACCCGCCGTCCCCAGCAGACCCGCGATCGAG
>NZ_JAFLNG010001260.1 GCF_017427025.1 Streptomyces sp. FH025 | reverse complement strand
GAGCCACTTCCCGGGCGTCGGCGTGGCCGAGGACGGCCGCGACCTGGCCACGGACGAGTTCGGTCAGTGCCCGCTCCCGCTCCACCGGGGACAGAGCCGCCAGGCGATCCGCCAACGACGTGCCCTGCTGTGCAACTTCCGCACGACGAACGGCCGCCGGCACCAGACCTGTGAGGATCGTCGGGACATCCTCACCCCGGGCCCGCAGAGCGGCCGTGTCGATCCGGCTGACACCGAGCACCGCCTCGCCCGTGAACTGCGAGGCGTCGAAGAGCGCCATCGCCTCCTCGGACGCCAACGGCACCAGACCCGTCTTGGCGATCCGCCGAAGATCGACCTCCGCCAGATGCCCGGACATCGCGCTCGTCTCACGCCACAGACCCCACGCCAGCGACGTCCCCGGCAGGCCCTGCTCCCGACGGAACTCCGCCAGCGCGTCCAGGAACGTGTTACCGGCCGCGTAGTTCGCCTGACCCGCCGTCCCCAGCAGACCCGCGATCGAC
>NZ_JAFLNG010000126.1 GCF_017427025.1 Streptomyces sp. FH025 | reverse complement strand
GCCGCCGCCCCGCTGCGGGTGGCCGCGGTGGACTACCGCAGCGGCCGCCGGGTGGTCTTCGGCGACCCGGACGCCCCGGCCGTCGCGGTCGCCGACGCCGTGATGGCCTCCTGCGCGATCCCCGGCTGGTTCACGCCGGTCCGCCTGGACGGCTCGGCGTACGTGGACGGCGGCTGCTGGTCGGCCACCAACGCCGACCTGATGCTCGGCCGCGGCCTGGACGAGGTGTACGTGCTCGCCCCGATGGCCCTGCGGCTGGGCCCGCGGGCCGAGCGGTCCGGTCGCGGCACCCTGGCCGCGCTGCGCGAGTGGCGGGCCCGGGAACGCCCGCGCGGCGTGCTGGCCCAGCTGGTCAGCCGCTACCGCCGCGCCGTCACCCGGCAGCTGCTGCGCGAGGCCGCGCTGCTGCGGGCCGAGGGCGTCCGGGTGCGGCTGCTCGCGCCGACCCTGGCCGACCTGGCGGTGATGGGCCCGAACATGATGGACCCGGCCCGCCGCGGCGAGGTGCTGGAGAGCGGCCTGCGCACCGGCCGGGAGGCACTGCGGGCCGTGCGGTGATCGTGAACTCGGGTGATCACGGCCGGCCCGGCGGAGCTTATTCTTGGGGGGCGCCGGCAGCTGTGCCGTTGAACGACCCCGCTGAACGACCCCGCTGGACGAATCCGCTGGACGAAGCCCCGCTCGACTGGAGAGTGCCACCGATGCGCGTGTACGTGCCCACCACCCTGACCGGCCTGGCGGCGGCGCACGAGGGGGGCGCCCTGGAGCAGTCCGCGGCGTACGCCGTGACGCCCGCGCTGCGCGAGTGGTACGTCAGCGACGACCTGGAGGAGCTGGAGTACGCGGCGCTGAACCGGGCCGCGCAGTCCTCGCTGCGGCTGCTGGCCGCCGACCCGGACGCCCCGCGCCGCCGGGTCGTGGTGGCGCTGGACGTGGCCGATTCGGCCGTGCGGCCGTTCCCCGGCGACGAGTACCAGGACCAGGCCTCGCTCGGCCGGGTGGTGCTGGCCGGCCCGGTGAAGCTGGCGAAGGCCGCCGCGGTGCACGCGGACGTCGCCGACGCCGAGGTGGTCACGGACGTCGCGGCGGCGGTGGCGGCGGTGGCCGCGGCCGACGCGGGCGACCAGGACGCCCAGTTCACCGTGGACGGTGCCGAGGACCACGACCTGCTCTGGTACGCGACCCAGGAGATCGCCTCGCTGCTGCCGTGAAGCCGCTGCCGTGAAGGTGCCGGCGTGAAGGTGCCAGCGTGAAGCCGCTGCCGTGAAGGTGCTGCCGTGAAGGTGCTGCCGTGAAGGTGCCGGCGTGAAGCCGCTGCCGTGAAGCCGTCGGCGTGAGTCCCGTCCTACCGGCGTGTCGGTGGTCCGGGTTACCGTTCTGCTCCGTGCGCACTCACATCGTTTGGGACTGGAACGGCACCCTCTTCCACGACATGGACGCGGTCCTCGGCGCGAGCAACGCCGCGTTCGAGACCATCGGCATCGGTCCGATGACCATGCAGCAGTACCGCGAGCAGTACGAGATCCCGATCCCTCGGTTCTACGAGCGGCTGCTCGGCCGGATGCCCTCCGCGGACGAGTGGCTGGAGCTGGACGACGCCTTCCACGTCCGCTACCGCGAGCTCAGCCGGGCCTGCGGCCTGACCGAGGGGGTGCGGGAGCTGCTGGCCGACTGGCGGGCGGCCGGGCACAGCCAGTCGCTGCTGTCGATGTACGACCACGACGAGCTCGTCCCGCTGGTCGACACCTTCGGCCTGACCGGCAGCTTCCTGCGGGTGGACGGCCGCAGCGGCCCGTCCGGCGGGAAGAAGGCGGAGCAGCTGACCCGGCACCTGGCCGCGCTCGGCGGGCAGGTCGACCCGGCCCGTACGGTGCTGATCGGCGACGCGGCGGACGACGCCCTGGCGGCGCTGCACGCGGGCGCCCACGCGGTGCTCTACACCGGTGGTTCGCACACCCGGGAGAAGCTGGAGCCGGTCGGCGTCCCGGTGGTGGACAGCCTGGCCGAGGCGGTCGAGCTGGCGGGCCGGCTGGCGGGCTGAGAGTCCCCGCGGCACCGTGCGGACGGCGCGCTGAGCGGCGCGAGGGCGTACGGAGGGCGCGTTGAGAGCCCCTGCGCCACCGCACGGACGGCGGGCCGGGCGGCGCCCCCAGTGGCGGGCGCCACGTCCGCCGTCCGCGTGTCTGAACGGGCGGAACCCGCCCCCGCTGGTCAGGCTGGATCCGTACCCGGAGCCCAGCAGGACGGAGCCGCCATGCCCATCGACGCAGTCACCGAGGTGCCGGACCCGGTCAACGAGCCGGTGCGGACGTACCCGCCCGGCAGCGCGGAGCGGGAGCGGCTGGTCCGGCGGCTGGACGAGCTGGCGGCCGAGCAGATCCCGCTGCCGATGACCATCGGCGGCGAGCAGCGGTTCGGCGGCGGTGAGCGGATCGACGTCGTCCAGCCGCACCACCACGCCGCCAAGCTGGGCGTGTTCGGCAACGCCACCCGGGAGGACGCCCGGGCGGCGGTGGACGCGGCGCTGGCCGCCGGGCGGCAGTGGCGCTCGCTCTCCTTCGACGACCGGGCGGCGGTCTTCCTGCGCGCCGCCGAGCTGCTCGCCGGGCCCTGGCGGGAGACGCTCAACGCGGCCACCATGCTCGGCCAGTCCAAGACCGTGCAGCAGGCCGAGATCGACTCCGCCTGCGAGCTGATCGACTTCTGGCGCTTCAACGTCCACTTCGCCCGGCAGATCCTGGCCGACCAGCCGGTCTCCTCCCCGGGTGTGTGGAACCGGGTGGACCACCGCCCGCTGGAGGGCTTCGTCTACGCGGTCACCCCGTTCAACTTCACCGCGATCGCGGGCAACCTGCCCACCGCCCCCGCGCTGATGGGCAACACCGTGGTCTGGAAGCCCGCGCCGACCCAGACCCTGGCCGCGTACCACCTGATGCGCCTGCTGGAGGCGGCCGGCCTGCCGCCCGGGGTGATCAACCTGGTGACCGGCGACGGCCTCCAGGTCTCCCCGGTCGCGCTGACCGATCCGGCGCTGGCCGGGCTGCACTTCACCGGCTCCACCGCGACCTTCCAGTCGCTCTGGCAGACCATCGGCGCGAGCATCGGCGGCTACCGCACCTACCCGAGGATCGTCGGCGAGACCGGCGGCAAGGACTTCCTGCTGGCCCACCGCTCGGCCGATCCGGAGATCCTGAAGACCGCCATGATCCGGGGCGCCTTCGAGTACCAGGGCCAGAAGTGCTCGGCGCTCTCCCGCGCCTACCTGCCGCGCAGCCTCTGGCTGAAGATCAAGGACGACTTCCTGGCCGAGGTGGACGCCCTGACGGTGGGTGACGTCACCGACCTGTCCAACTTCATGGGCGCCCTGATCGACGAGCGCGCCTTCGAGAAGAACCGGAACGCCATCGAGCGGGCCAAGGCCGACCCGACCGTCGAACTGGTGGCCGGGGGCCAGCACGACGACGCGATCGGCTGGTTCGTCCGCCCGACCGTCCTGGTCTCCTCCGACCACCGGGGCGAGATCTTCCG
Organism: Streptomyces sp. FH025; assembly: GCF_017427025.1. GTDB lineage: Bacteria > Actinomycetota > Actinomycetes > Streptomycetales > Streptomycetaceae > Kitasatospora. The sequence continues at coordinate 11,013 of NZ_JAFLNG010000126.1, read as the reverse complement.
CACCGAGTACTTCGGCCCGATCCTCGCGATCCACGTCTACGAGGACTCCCGCTGGGAGGACGTGCTCGGCCGGGTCGACTCCGGCGCCCCGTACGGCCTGACCGGCTCGGTGATCGCGCAGGATCGTTACGCCATCGCCCAGGCCGTCGAGGAGCTGCGCTTCACCGCCGGGAACTTCTACATCAACGACAAGCCCACCGGCGCCGTGGTCGGCCAGCAGCCCTTCGGCGGCTCCCGAGCCTCCGGAACCAACGACAAGGCCGGTGCCGCGCAGAACCTGCTGCGCTGGACCTCGGCCCGCGCGATCAAGGAGACCTTCGTCCCGCCGATCCACCACGGATACCCACATATGGGCTGAGAGTGAACATCACGCTCCGGATTGGACATGCTGTCCAGGACGGACCTGACATCCTGCGGGTTTGCGCCTCCCTGTACCTGTCCACCTTCGATTGATCCGGTTAGGCTGGCTGGCGTCGTCGGGTGGCTTGCAGGACGAAGAAGTCGTCCTACCCACTGGGAGGACGTTTCATGCGTGCCATGAGCCCCTTTCAGTCGGATGGTGCGGCAGGATTGCGGTGACCCGGCGGTGTACATCCACACACCACCGAGTCACGCAACGGCGCGCGACAGGAGCCAAGAAGTCATGCAGACCAAGCTGGACGCAGCCAAGGCCGAACTGCTCAAGAAGGCAGCCGCAGCCGCTGAGAACAGCCAGGTGGGGGGAGCGGCGCCGGGGGAGGGTCTGAGCAACGGCGCTCTGACCGCGTACCTGCACCACTACTACCTCCACACCGCGCCGGAGGACCTGGTCGACCTCGACCCGGTCGACGTGTACGGCGCCGCCGCCTCCCACTACCGCCTGGGCCTCAAGCGCCCGCAGGGCACCGCCGAGGTGCGGGTCCACACCCCCTCGGTCGAGGAGAACGGCTGGTCCTGCGGCCACACCGTGGTCGAGGTCGTCACCGACGACATGCCCTTCCTGGTCGACTCGGTCACCAACGAGCTGTCCCGCCAGGACCGCGCGATCCACATCGTGATCCACCCCCAGCTGGTGGTCCGCCGCGACATCACCGGCAAGCTGCTGGAGATCCTGGACGTCGACGCCTGCTCCCGCAGCCAGGCCGCCGGCGCCGAGTGGCCCGCCGACGCGACCGTCGAGTCGTGGATGCACATCGAGATCGACCGCGAGACCGACCGCGAGGACCTGCGCGGCATCGAGACCAACCTGCGCCGCGTGCTCGGCGACGTCCGCGAGGTCGTCGAGGACTGGTCCAAGATGCGCGACAGCTCCCTGCGCCTGGCCGACGAGCTGGCCGAGGAGCCCCCGGCCGGCCTGGCCGAGCAGGAGGTCGGCGAGGCCTGGGAGCTGATGCGCTGGCTCGCCGACGACCACTTCACCTTCCTCGGCTACCGCGAGTACGACCTCGTCGAGCACGAGGGCGAGGAGGTCCTCAAGGCCGTCGCCGGGACGGGCCTGGGCATCCTGCGCTCCGACCCGCACAGCCACGACGACCGCCACCACGCCGTCTCCGAGGCCTTCGGCCGGCTCTCCGCCCCGGTGCGCGCCAAGGCCCACGAGAAGAAGCTCCTCGTCCTGACCAAGGCCAACAGCCGCTCCACCGTGCACCGCCCGGCCTACCTGGACTACGTCGGCGTCAAGAAGTTCAACGCCGCCGGCGAGCCCATCGGCGAGCGCCGCTTCCTCGGCCTGTTCTCCTCCGCCGCCTACACCGAGTCGGTCACCCGCATCCCGGTCGTGCGCCGCAAGGTCCAGGAGGTGCTGGACGGCTCCGGCTTCTCCAGCCAGAGCCACGACGGCCGCGACCTGCTGCAGATCATGGAGACCTTCCCGCGGGACGAGATCTTCCAGACCTCGGCCTCCGAGCTGCTCTCCATCGCCACCAGCGTGCTCTACCTGCAGGAGCGCCGTAAGCTGCGCCTCTTCCTGCGCCAGGACGAGTACGGGCGCTACTTCTCCGCGTTCATCTACCTGCCGCGCGACCGCTACACCACGCGCATCCGGCTGCTGATCACCGACATCCTCAAGGAGGAGCTGAACGGTGCCACCATCGACTACACGGTGTACGCCACCGAGTCGGTGCTGACCCGCCTGCACTTCGTGGTCCGGGTCGCCCCGGGCACCGAGCTGCCCAAGCTCTCCGAGAGCGACATCGAGCGGATCGAGAACCGCCTGGCCGAGGCCGCCCGGTTCTGGATGGACGGCTTCCACGACCAGCTGCACACCGAGCTGGGCGAGGAGCGGGCCGCCGAGCTCGGCCACAAGTACGCCAACGCCTTCCCCGACGGCTACCGCGCCGACTTCCCGCCGCGCACCGCCGTCTCCGACATCAAGCAGATCGAGTCGCTGCAGGGCGAGGGCGACTTCCGGCTGAACCTGTACCAGCCGGTCGGCGCCGGCGACGACGAGCGCCGCTTCAAGATCTACCGCGTCGGCGGCCCGATCTCGCTCACCGAGGTCCTGCCGGTGCTCCAGCGCCTGGGCGTCGAGGTCCTGGACGAGCACCCGTACGCGCTGCGCCGCTCCGACGGCACCACCGCGTGGGTGTACGACTTCGGCCTGAAGCTGCGCGAGGCCACCGGGCTCACCGACGAGGCCCGCGAGCGCTTCCAGGAGACCTTCGCCGCCACCTGGACCGGCAAGGCCGAGAACGACCGCTTCAACGAGCTGGTCCTCACCGCCGGGCTGAACTGGCGCCAGGCGATGGTGCTGCGCGCGTACGCCAAGTACCTGCGCCAGGCGGGCTCCACGTTCTCCCAGGACTACATGGAGGACGCGCTCCGCAACAACACCCACACCACCCGCCTGCTGGTCAACCTGTTCGAGGCCCGGCTGAGCCCGAGCCACCAGCTGGGCGCCGCCGAGCTGACCGAGGGCATCCTGGAGGAGCTGGCCGGCGCGCTCGACGAGGTCGTCTCGCTGGACGAGGACCGCATCCTGCGTTCCTTCCTGAACCTCATCAAGGCCACCCTGCGGACCAACTTCTTCCAGCACGACGGCTCCGGCGAGTGGCACTCCTACGTGTCGATGAAGTTCGACCCGAAGGCCATCCCGGACCTGCCGGCCCCGCGCCCGGCGTTCGAGATCTGGGTCTACTCGCCGCAGGTCGAGGGCGTGCACCTGCGCTTCGGCAAGGTCGCCCGCGGCGGTCTGCGCTGGTCCGACCGGCGCGAGGACTTCCGTACCGAGATCCTCGGCCTGGTCAAGGCCCAGATGGTCAAGAACACCGTCATCGTGCCGGTCGGCGCCAAGGGCGGCTTCGTCGCCAAGCAGCTGCCGGACCCGTCGGTGAACCGTGACGCCTGGCTGGCCGAGGGCGTCTCCTCGTACAAGACGTTCATCTCGGCGCTGCTGGACATCACCGACAACCTGGTCGCCGGCGAGGTCGTCCACCCGGCCGACGTGGTCCGCCACGACGAGGACGACACCTACCTGGTCGTCGCCGCCGACAAGGGCACCGCGACCTTCTCCGACATCGCCAACGGCGTCGCGGAGTCGTACGGCTTCTGGCTGGGCGACGCCTTCGCCTCCGGCGGCTCGGCCGGCTACGACCACAAGGGCATGGGCATCACCGCCCGCGGCGCCTGGGAGTCGGTCAAGCGCAACTTCCGCGAGCTCGGCGTCGACACCCAGTCCGAGGACTTCACCGTCATCGGCATCGGCGACATGTCCGGCGACGTCTTCGGCAACGGCATGCTGCTCAGCGAGCACATCCGCCTGGTCGCCGCCTTCGACCACCGCCACATCTTCCTCGACCCGAACCCGGACGCGGCCGTCTCCTACGCCGAGCGCCGCCGCCTGTTCGAGCTGCCGCGCAGCTCCTGGGACGACTACGACAAGTCGCTGATCTCGGCCGGCGGCGGGGTGCACCCCCGCTCGGCCAAGTCCATCCAGCTGACCCCGCAGGTCCGGGCCGCCCTCGGCATCGAGGCGACCCGCCTGACCCCGGCCGAGCTGATGAAGGCGATCCTCCAGGCGCCGGTCGACCTGTTCTGGAACGGCGGCATCGGCACCTACGTCAAGGCCTCCGGCGAGACCAACGCCGAGGTCGGCGACAAGGCCAACGACGCCATCCGGGTCAACGGCGAGCAGGTCCGCGCCCGGGTCATCGGCGAGGGCGGCAACCTCGGCTGCACCCAGCTCGGCCGCATCGAGTACGCGGCGGTCGGCGGCCCCGAGGGCACCGGCGGCTGGATCGACACCGACGCCATCGACAACTCGGCCGGCGTGGACACCTCGGACCACGAGGTCAACATCAAGATCCTGCTCAACCAGGTCGTCGCCGAGGGCGACATGACGGTCAAGCAGCGCAACACCCTGCTCGCCGAGATGACCGACGAGGTCGGCCGCCTGGTGCTGCGCAACAACTACGCGCAGAACGTGGTGCTGGCCAACGCCGTCGCCCAGGCGCACAGCATGGTCAACGTCCACGCCCGGATGATCAACCGGTTCGAGTCGGCCGGACAGCTCGACCGGGCCCTGGAGTTCCTGCCCACCGAGCGGCAGATCCGCGAGCGCCAGCAGAGCGGCCGCGGGCTCTCCCAGCCCGAGATGTCCGTGCTGCTCGCCTACACCAAGATCATCCTGGCCGAGGAGCTGCTGGCCACCGACCTGCCCGACGACCCGTACTTCCGCACCGCGCTGCACGAGTACTTCCCGAGCGCGCTGCGGGCCCGGTTCGCCGACGCGATCGACGGCCACGCGCTGCGCCGCGAGATCATCACCACGCTGATCGTCAACGACACGATCAACCGCGGTGGCTGCACCTTCGCCTTCCGCCTGAAGGAGGAGACCGGCGCGACCTACGAGGAGATCGCCCGGACGCACACCGCCGCGCGGGCCGTCTTCGGCCTGGAGGAGATCTGGGCCGAGATCGAGGGCCTGGACAACAAGGTCGCGGCCCGGATCCAGACCAAGATGCGGCTGCACTCGCGGCGCCTGGTCGAGCGCGCCACCCGGTGGATGCTCAACAACCGCCGCCAGCCGCTCGACATCGCCGGCACCATCGAGTTCTTCCACGACCGGGTCAACCAGGTCTGGGGCTCGCTGCCCAAGCCGCTGCGCGGCGAGGACCTGACCTGGTTCGAGGGCATCCAGGGCGAGCTCGCCTCGGCCGGGGTGCCGGACGAGCTGGCCACCCGGATCGCCGGTCTGTCCTCGGTCTTCCCGGCCCTGGACATCACCGAGGTCGCGGACCGCTCCGGCAAGGACGTCGCCGACGTCGCCGAGCTGTACTACGACCTGGGCGACCGCCTCCAGATCTCGCACCTGCTCGACCGCATCATCGACCTGCCCCGCACCGACCGCTGGTCGTCGATGGCCCGGGCCGCGATCCGCGAGGACCTCTTCGCGGCGCACGCGGCGCTGACCGCCGACATCCTGGCCTGCGGCCCCGAGGGCGTCACCCCGGAGGAGCGGTACAACGCCTGGGCGGACCTCAACGCCACCCTGCTGAACCGCGCCAAGAGCACCCTCGACGACATAAGGGGTTCGGACAACTACGAGCTGTCCAGCCTCTCGGTCGCGATGCGCGTCATCCGCACCCTGCTGCGCACCGGTTCGATGCGCTGACGGACGGCTGCCCGGAAGGGGCCCGTGTCCTCGGACGCGGGCCCCTTCCGCTTCTCCGCTTCGCCTCTCCGATGCGGTTCTCCGATGCGGTTCTCCGTTGAGCCGCTGCGTTCCGCCGCTCCGTTCCGGTTCCTCGTTCCGGCCCGGTGGGGCCGTCAGTGCCGTGGGATAGGGTGCCGACCCGAGGACGTGCGGGGTGCGGTGTGAGGGGCGGGGGCGATGAGTCCGGAGCGCGGGGTCAAGGCGGCCAGGGAGACGATCCGTCAGGCCGAGCGGCTCCTCGACTCCGCCCGCGCCCTGCTGGCCGGCCACGCGGAGGCCGAGCAGGCCGTCCGGTCCGCGCTGGCACCGCTGACGGCCGCCCTCGCCCGCGAACAGCTGGCGGCCATGCCCGTCGCCCGGCTGAAGGAGGTCGCCGACGGCGGCCTGCGGACGGCCGCGCTGGAACGGGCCGGGTACTCCGACGTCGGCCGGGTGCACGCGGCTTCGCTCTACGAACTGCGGTCGATCAGTGGCATCGGGGCCACCAGCGCCTCCCAACTCAAGCTCGCGGCACAGCGGTTGGCCGAGGCGGCGGACGAGAGCGCGGCCGTCCGGCTGGACGTCGAGCAGCAGGACGCCGGCTCCACCGCACTGGTCCGCGCCCTCGGCCGACTGGTCGCTGCGGGCCCGGAACTCGCCCGCGCCCGCCAGGTCGCCAGCGGGATCGAGGAGGAGCTGCCCCGGCTCCTCGCCGCCGCCCGCCCGGCCGGCAGCCGACTGCGGGGCCTCTTCACGGGCCGTGAACGCAAGGGCGAGGCGGCCGAGGCCGTCCGGGGGCTCGGCGAGTGGCTGGCGCGGTCGGAGGCGGAGGAGACCCCGCTGCTGCTCACCCAGGCCGCCACGGACCTGCTGCGGGTGCACTCCTCGGACGCCGAGGCCTGGATCGACTACGAGCTCAGGGCACCCGAGTACTACGGCGTGCTCTCCGAGGTGGTCGGCCGGACGGCCGGACCGGCGGCGACCGACGGCCACCTGCCGACCGAACTCGCCGACCGGGTCCGGGCCCAGCCGCTGGACGACCGCCACCGGCGGGTCTCGCTGCGCGGCTACCAGGAGTTCGGGGCCCGGTTCGCCCTGGCCCAGCGCAGGGTGATCATCGGTGACGAGATGGGCCTCGGCAAGACCATCCAGGCCATCGCCGCGCTCGCCCACCTGAAGGCGGACGGCGGCACGCACTTCATGGTCGTCTGCCCCGCCAGTGTGATGATCAACTGGGCCCGTGAGATCGAACGCCGCAGCACCCTGAAGGCCTTCCTGATCCACGGCCCGGACCGCCTCCGCCACCTCGAAGAATGGCGGCGCGCCGGGGACGTGGCCGTGGTGAGCGTCTCCGGCCTGCACAACCTCGAACCGGGGTCGGAAGCGCCCGCGATGCTCGTCGTCGACGAGGCCCACTACGTCAAGAACCCCGAGGCCCGGCGCTCCCGGGCCGTCGCCGACTGGATCCGGCGCTCCGGGCACGTGCTGTTCCTCACCGGCACCCCGATGGAGAACCGCGTCAACGAGTTCCGCAACCTGGTCGGCCACCTCCAGCCGGAGCTGGTGGAGCGCCTCCGGGGCCGCGACGTGGTGATCGGCTCGGCGGAGTTCCGCCGGCTGGTGGCCCCCGCCTACCTGCGCCGCAACCAGGAGGACGTGCTGGCCGAACTCCCTGACCTGATCGAGATCGACGAGTGGGAGGAGTTCAGCGCCACCGACCACGAGGCCTACCGCGAGGCCGTCGCCGCCGGGCACCTCATGCCGATGCGCCGGGCGGCCTACGCCAGCCCGGAGGGGTCGGCGAAGCTGCGGCGGCTGACGGAACTGGTCGCGGAGGCGCAGGAGAACAACCGCAAGGTGGTCGTCTTCTCCTACTTCCGCACGGTGCTCGCCGCCGTCGCCGAGCGGCTGAACGGCCGGGCCGTCGTGATCGGCCCGATCGACGGCGGGGTGTCCTCGGCCCGGCGGCAGGAGCTGGTCGACGAGTTCACCGCCCTCGACGGCCCGGCCGTACTGCTCAGCCAGATCGAGGCGGGCGGTGTCGGGCTCAACATCCAGGCCGCGTCCGTGGTGATCATCTGCGAACCCCAGATCAAGCCCACCCTGGAGCGACAGGCGGTGGCGCGCTCCCACCGGATGGGGCAGACCAGGACCGTCCAGGTGCACCGCCTGCTGACCGTGGAGGGCGTCGACGCGGCGATGGTGCGGATGCTCGCCGGCAAGGACCGGCTGTTCGCCGCCTACGCCCGGCGCAGCGCCCTGGCCGAGACCACGCCCGAGGCCCTGGACGTCTCGGAGACGGTGCTGGCCCGGCGCATCGTCGAGGAGGAGCAGCTGCGCCTCGGCCTGGTGCCCGGGCAGGCCGGCCCCGACCTGACGAAGCGGTACTGAGCGCTGAGCTGTGCTGACCCGTCCTGACCTGGAAAACCGGTTGTGGATCGTGGTCGCACCTTCGATACGGTGATCTTCGATACGAACGTATGGGGGATCGCAGCATGGGGAAGAACCGCAGGCCGATCCGCGCGGTGGGCGTGGGCGTCTCGGTGGCGCTGCTCGTCACCGGGGCGGCGGCCTGTTCGTCCGACAAGAAGGACGGCGACACGAAGGGCACAGCGGCGGCCTCGACGGCCGTTGGCACGCCTTCGGCCGCACCGACGTCCAAGGGCCCGGAGGCCTTCGCGGCGGCCGGCTACCGGGGCCTGAAGCCGGGCATGGCGAAGGACGCCGGGCTGGCGAGCGGCGCCCTGGAGGCGGCGCCGGTCTCGCTGCTCGACGGCTGCACGGACTTCGTCTACAAGGGCGGCCCGGCGCCGGACCAGACCCGGATGGCCGCCGAGGCGGCCACCGAGGCCCGCTACAAGGACCTGAACGCCAAGGCGGACGCGGCCAGCGGCAAGGCGCCCGCTCCGGCGGGCAACGGCTCCGCCAAGGACGCGGCCGCCTCCGCCAAGAACTCGGCCGCCGTCGCCAAGCTGATGGCGGACGCCACCCAGTCCATCGCGGACATGTGGGTGGCCCGCGAGGCCAGGGACAAGGCGTTCCTGACCACCGGTCGGGTCTCCTTCGCCGCCTCCGGGCTGCGCGAGCTGGTCGCCCCGGCGGAGGCGAAGACGGCCGAGGGCATCGGCGCCGGTTCCACGGCGGACGACCTGCAGAGGGTGTACGGCGGCAAGGGGCTGCTGGAGGCCAAGAACGGCAAGTACCTCCTGCCGGTCGAGGGGCAGCAGGGGTGGGAGTACGAGTTCACCATGGACGGCGGCAAGGTCGCCGGGATGGCCGTGGCGAACCGCGACATCAAGTGCGTCTGACCGACTGAGCGGTCGCAGAGGGCCCCGACGAACCACCGGGTTCGTCGGGGCCCTCTGTCGTACGTCCGTGGAACCCGGCGGCGCGTGCGGACAGGTGGGGGCGTGGAACTGTCACAGCGGGCCCGATTGAGGAGTGGTGACCAGTGGGCGTTCGGGGAGTTGTTCGACGAGGTGGCGGGTGACGTCTACCGGTACGCGGTGCGCGTGTCGGGGGACTGGGCGGTCGCGGAGGACGTCGTCCAGCTGACCTTCCTGGAGGCGTGGCGACTGCGCGGCAAGCTGCGGGAGGACGGCGGCCCGGTGCGGCCCTGGCTCTTCGGCATAGCGGCCAACGTGCTGCGCAACACCACCCGGGCGGCTCGGCGGCACCGGGTGGCGATGGCGCGGTTGCCCGACTGGGAGGTGGTGCCGGACTTCGCGGACGAACTGGTCGGGCGGCTCGACGACGGCACGCAGCTGGCCGCCGCGCGGCGGGCCCTGGCCAGGCTGCGGAAGGCCGAGCGCGAGGTGTTCGGGCTCTGCGTCTGGGCGGGCCTGGACTACGCGAGCGCCGCCGAGGCACTCGGGGTGCCGATAGGCACGGTGCGTTCGCGGCTCTCGCGCGCCCGTACCAAGCTGCGCGCGCTGGCCGAGGAGGAGCTTCGCGCCGGGCGGGAACTTCCGCCGGGCGCCGGACAGGTACGGGGTGGCCGCACGGACGCGGCCCGGGCGACGACTCAGACGACTCAGGAGACGAAGCGATGAACGAGGACGAACGCGCCGAGCTCACCCGGCTGCTGGCACCACCTGAGGGGCCTGAACTCCCCGCCGACCGCCGGCTGTTGCTGCGCGGGCACCTCATGAACGAGTTCGCGCGCGGGCCGGCGGCCGCGCCCCGACGGGTCCGACTCGGCTGGGTGGCCCTGCCAGCTCTGGCGGGCGGCCTGGCCCTGTCCCTGGTGCTGGTCGGCGGGCAACCGGAGCAGGGAGCGGGGCCGGGCGTCGACTCCACCCGGCCGGTGGCGGCAGTCGTACTGGACCGCGCGGCACGAGCGGTCGAACAGCAGTCGGCGTCGGCGGCGCGCGGGGACCAGTTCGTCTACGTGAAGAGCCTGGACAACTGGGCGAAGTCGGCGGGCGAGGCGCCGCGGGACCGGGAGGTCTGGAAGTCCGTCGACGGCAGCAAGTGGCTGCTGCTCCTGGACGGGCATGTGCCGAACCCCGGAGGGAGCGACGACCACGAGCCACCCGGCGAACCCGCACCCTTCGCCGGGATCGGCAGTTACACCTACGCCGCCGCCCTGCCGACCGACCCGGATGCCCTGTTGGCCAAGATCCACGCGGACACCGCAGGCCAGGGGCCCGGCCCCGATGAGGAGGCGTTCAGGACCATCGGCGACATCCTGCGCGAGCAGATCGCCCCACCGGCGGTCAGTGCCGCACTGTACCGAGCGGCGGCGAAGATCCCCGGGGTCACGGTGGCCGACTCGGTGACCGACGCCGCCGGCCGCCCCGGCGTCGCGGTTGTGCGAGGGGACAGCGGCGGGAACGTCGAGTCCCAGTGGATCTTCGACCCCGCCGACTACACCTTCCTGGGTGAGCGCACCGTGGCACTCAAGGACGGTGCGACGTTCAAGAAGGGCGACGTCACCGGCCAGATGGCCGCCCTCCGCCGGGCCATCGTCAACGAAGCTGGCGCCCGCCCGTAGCGGGGTCAGCCGCTGCCTGCCACGATGAGCGGCTCGTGCCGCCCACGCAGGGCGGCGCGGGCACGGGCGATGCCGGCCCGGGTGGCATCGGCGCCGGTGCCGACCACGACGGTTCTGGCGCCAAGCCCCGCGCACGGGCGGCAGATGCCGGGGCGGGGCACCGGATCATGGCACTTGGCGCACTCGGAATACGCGGTCGGCGGGGGAGCTGATCGCACGGGCGGCAACTTGCGTTGGAGCCTGTCGCGCAGGATCGCCACCGGGGAATGCATCGGTGAGGGCAGACCGGGGAGCAATGCGTGGGCCAACTCGGCCGCGGTGCTGCCACGTTCCAGCCACTGGGCGACGAGTGGCGCCAACTGCTGCGCCTCGGCCACGCCGAGGCGCAGCCGCGGTTCGGCCCGGA
>NZ_JAFLNG010001258.1 GCF_017427025.1 Streptomyces sp. FH025 | reverse complement strand
CTGAGGTGCTCGCTGTCGCCGATGAGTTGGCAGAGGCCGGGGCGCGGACCAAGCGTCTTCAGGTTTCGCACGCGTTCCATTCGCCGTTGATGGAGCCGATGCTGGAGGAGTTCGCGCGCGTTGTCGGTGCGGTGGAGTACGGGACGCCGAAGTTGGCGATGGTCTCCGCTCTGACCGGGCAGTCGGTGACGGATGAGGTCACCGATCCGGCGTATTGGGTGAAGCATGTCCGCGAGGCCGTCCGTTTCGGTGATGCGGCGAACGCGTTGCGTGCGGCTGGTGTGCGGACGTTCATCGAGATCGGGCCTGACGGTGTTCTCGCCGGCATGGGCCCGCAGACCCGCACCGACACCGGCGGTGAGGTGGCGGAGGAGGTCTGGCTTCCGTTGCTGCGGCGGGGCCGGGACGAGCCCCGTGCGCTGCTGACCGCGCTCGCGAAGGCGTTCGTCCGTGGCGTGCCGGTCGAGTGGGCCGCGCTTTACGCGGACACCGGTGCCCAGCGGATCGACCTTCCGACGTATGCCTTCCAGCGCCAGCGCTACTGGCTG
>NZ_JAFLNG010001257.1 GCF_017427025.1 Streptomyces sp. FH025 | reverse complement strand
CGCGATGGCCTTCGGGTCGGAGGGCGCGGCGGAGGCGGCGGCGGGGACCACGGCGGCACCCAGGGCGGTCAGACCAGCGGCACCGGCGAGAACTGCGGCAGAGGTACGCATACGGATCTTGAAAGCGGGCATGTAGAAGAAGACCTCAATCGGGTTGAGCCGGTCGCACCCCGTTTTGACCAAGGCCGGACAGGGGCCGTATTGGTCACGGGGCGCGACTTGGCAGTGAGCCGCATCCGGCGGGACAGGTGCCGGAGCGGCTGGCGATGAAGCAAGTGTTGCCAGAGCGGATCGGCGCCGCCAAGACCCCCTCGCTACGATCCACCGTCGTAATCGGCGCCCTGGTTTGTATTGTTCCGCAGGGCGGGTCGCCCGACCGAAGACCCGCTGATCTGCGCGTATGCCGCCACCGCGGGTCATGGGCGGCGCCGATGCGAGACCACTACCGTTCGTCGTAGGTCTTTTTCGATGTGAGCGGCCTCACGGTTTGTGTCATGTTTTGTCCGGTTTGTCCGTTACTGGCCGAGTCGCCGCCAATGCTCTGGGTACAG
>NZ_JAFLNG010001256.1 GCF_017427025.1 Streptomyces sp. FH025 | reverse complement strand
GCCAGCATCAGCACCGAGCACCACCGCCCGCTGCTCCAACGCCGCACGCGACACAGCCAACGACCAGCCCATATCGACGGCGTCAGCACCCTCCCGGACCGCCTCCGCCAGCCGCTCGGCCTGACCCGCAAGCCCCGCCACCGAACGCCCCGACACCACCCACGGAACCACCGGCAGAACCCTGCCACTATCCGTACGAGGCGCGGCAGCCTCCTCGACAGGAGCCTGCTCGATGATCACGTGCGCATTCGTGCCGGAGAACCCGAACGACGACACACCCGCACGCCGGGGATGTCCGGCATCCGGCCACGGCTGCGCCTCGGTCACCAGACGCACCGCGCCCGTCTCCCAGTCCACATGCGAGGACGGCGCATCCACATGCAGCGTCGCGGGAACGACACCGCGCTGCATCGCGGCCACCATCTTGATGACACCCGCGACACCGGCAGCAGCCTGCGCATGCCCGATGTTCGACTTCACCGAACCCAGCAACAGCGGCCGATCGACCGGACGCCCCTGGCCATACGTCGCCAACAGCGCCTGCGCCTCGATCGG
>NZ_JAFLNG010001255.1 GCF_017427025.1 Streptomyces sp. FH025 | reverse complement strand
GGGTGCAGGTGCACGCCGTCGTTGATCAGCTCGACGGTGACCCGCTCGTCCTCCAGGAGGGCGACGATCGGGCCGGGGGCGCGGTGGGCGATTCCGGGCATCGCGTTGAACAGGTGGGTGGCGACGGTCGCTCCGGCCTCGATCGCTTCGAGGGTGGTGGAGTAGTCGGAGTCGGTGTGGCCGACGGCGGCGATCACGCCGAGGTCGGCGAGCATCCGGACGGAGTCCAGGCCGCCGGGCAGCTCGGGGGCGAGGGTGACCATCCTGGCGTGGCCGCGGGCGGCGTCGACCAGCTTGCGGACCAGGGCCGGATCGGGGTCGCGCAGCAGGTCGGGGCGGTGGGCGCCGCAGCGGTTGTGCGAGATGAACGGGCCCTCGAAGTGGATGCCGGCCAGGACGCCGTCCTCGACGAGTTCGGAGAGGACGGCGGCCTGGCGGGCGACCTCGTCGATCTCGCCGGTGACGGTGGAGGCGACCGTGGTGGTGGTGCCGTGTTCCAGGTGGGTGCGGGCGGCGAGCAGGGCCTCCTCGGCGATGCCGGAGGCGTAGGAGGCGCCGCCGCCGCCGTGGACGTGCAGGTCCACGAAGCCGGG
>NZ_JAFLNG010001254.1 GCF_017427025.1 Streptomyces sp. FH025 | reverse complement strand
CGGAGCCCGCACGGCACTCCCCGCTCCACCTGCGCCGGGTCCGACCCGACCGGACCCGGCGCCTCACCCTCAGCTACCCTCAGGCAGCTGATCCCGCCTCAGCTGGCACCGCCCCAGCTGGAACCGGCTGCCCAAGGCTGCAGCACAAGGAGGACCCATGACCCCGCCCTCTACACCCGCCGGCCCGTACGGCAACGGGTACGGCAGCGGCTACGGCGGGCAGCAGTCCGACGGCTACGAGCAGCAGCCGCTGGTCCGCCCCTACGCGATGACCGGCGGCCGGACCCGCCCCCGGTACCAGCTCGCCATCGAGGCCCTGATCTCGACCACGGGCTCGGCCGAGCGGACCGGCGGGCTGCTGCCCGAACACGCCCGGATCGTCAGCCTCTGCCGTGAGGTCAAATCCATCGCGGAGATCTCCGCACTGGCCGGTGTGCCGCTCGGTGTGGCCCGCATCCTCGTGGCCGACCTGGCCGAGGCCGGTCTCGTCGCCATCCACCAGCCCGCCGCCGCGGGCGAGTCGGGCGGAACGCCCGATGTCACGCTGCTCGAAAGGGTCCTCAGTGGACTTCGCAAGCTCTAACGGACCCGCCCGCGCCACG
>NZ_JAFLNG010001253.1 GCF_017427025.1 Streptomyces sp. FH025 | reverse complement strand
CTGAGACCTGATGCCGAGCCGATTGTGGTGAAGTGGATGATCCTATGCTGTCGAGAAAAGCCTCTAGCGAGTTTCATGGCGGCCCGTACCCCAAACCGACTCAGGTGGTCAGGTAGAGAATACCGAGGCGTTCGGGTGAACTATGGTTAAGGAACTCGGCAAAATGCCCCCGTAACTTCGGGAGAAGGGGGGCCATTCCTGGTGATGACACGTGCTGTCTGAGCTGGGGGTGGCCGCAGAGACCAGCGAGAAGCGACTGTTTACTAAAAACACAGGTCCGTGCGAAGCCGTAAGGCGATGTATACGGACTGACGCCTGCCCGGTGCTGGAACGTTAAGGGGACCGGTTAGCTTGGATTCGTTCAGGCGAAGCTGAGAACTTAAGCGCCAGTAAACGGCGGTGGTAACTATAACCATCCTAAGGTAGCGAAATTCCTTGTCGGGTAAGTTCCGACCTGCACGAATGGCGTAACGACTTCTCGACTGTCTCAACCATAGGCCCGGTGAAATTGCATTACGAGTAAAGATGCTCGTTTCGCGCAGCAGGACGGAAAGACCCCGGGACCTTTACTATAGCTTGATATTGGTGTTCGGTTCGGCTTGTGTAGGATAGGTGGGAGACTTTGAAAC
>NZ_JAFLNG010001252.1 GCF_017427025.1 Streptomyces sp. FH025 | reverse complement strand
ACGACGCTCCCACGGCTTGTAGGCACACGGTTTCAGGTACTATTTCACTCCGCTCCCGCGGTACTTTTCACCATTCCCTCACGGTACTATCCGCTATCGGTCACCAGGGAATATTTAGGCTTAGCGGGTGGTCCCGCCAGATTCACACGGGATTTCTCGGGCCCCGTGCTACTTGGGAGATGAGCAAGCAAGCCGTACAGATTTCGTCTACGGGGGTCTTACCCTCTACGCCGGACCTTTCGCATGTCCTTCGACTACCCATACGGTTTCTGACTCGCCCAGCCGCCGGCAGACGACTGAAGCTCATTCCCACAACCCCCCAAGCGCAACCCCTGCCGGGTCTCACACGCTCAAGGTTTAGCCTCATCCAGTTTCGCTCGCCACTACTCCCGGAATCACGGTTGTTTTCTCTTCCTGCGGGTACTGAGATGTTTCACTTCCCCGCGTTCCCTCCACACTGCCTATGTGTTCAGCAGCGGGTGACAGCCCATGACGACTGCCGGGTTTCCCCATTCGGACACCCCCGGATCAAAGCTCGGTTGACAGCTCCCCGGGGCCTATCGCGGCCTCCCACGTCCTTCATCGGTTCCTGGTGCCAAGGCATCCACCGTGCGCCCTTAAAAACTTGGCCACAGATGCTCGCGTCCACTGTGCAGTTCTCAAACAACGACCAGTCACACACCCTC
>NZ_JAFLNG010001251.1 GCF_017427025.1 Streptomyces sp. FH025 | reverse complement strand
ATCGGCGTCCGCTCCGAGCACAACCGCCCGCTGCTCCAACGCCGCACGCGACACAGCCAACGACCAGCCGATACCGGCAAGATCCACATCCTGGCTCTGCTCCACGAAAGCCCCGAGCCGCTCAGCCTGACCCGCAAGCCCCGCCACCGAACGCCCCGACACCACCCACGGAACAACCGGCAGAACCGCGCCAGCACCACCGGAGACAGGAACATCCTCTTCCGGAGCCTGCTCGATGATCACGTGCGCATTCGTGCCAGAGAAACCGAACGACGACACACCCGCACGCCGGGGATGCCCGGCATCCGGCCACGGCTGCGCCTCGGTCACCAGACGCACCGCGCCCGATTCCCAGTCGATGCGCGACGAGGGCTCGTCCGCGTGCAACGTCGCCGGCACCATGCCGTGCCGCATCGCGGTCACCATCTTGATGACACCGCCGACACCGGCAGCGGCCTGCGCGTGTCCGATGTTCGACTTCAGCGAACCCAGCAGCAGCGGCCGATCGGCCGGCCGGTCCTGGCCGTATGTCGCCAACAGCGCCTG
This sequence comes from Streptomyces sp. FH025, assembly GCF_017427025.1. Taxonomy (GTDB): domain Bacteria; phylum Actinomycetota; class Actinomycetes; order Streptomycetales; family Streptomycetaceae; genus Kitasatospora. The sequence goes on along the minus strand of NZ_JAFLNG010001251.1, from coordinate 174 downwards.
CGCCTCGATCGGGTCACCCAGCCTGGTGCCCGTCCCATGGCCCTCGACCACATCCACATCACTCGCGGACAGGCCCGCGTTGGCCAGGGCAGCCCGGATCACCCGCTGCTGCGAGGGACCGTTCGGCGCCGTCAGACCGTTCGACGCACCGTCCTGGTTGACCGCCGTACCGGT
>NZ_JAFLNG010001250.1 GCF_017427025.1 Streptomyces sp. FH025 | reverse complement strand
GGTGGAGTCGTCGTTGAAATACCACTCTGGTCGTGCTGGATGTCTAACCTGGGTCCGTGATCCGGATCAGGGACAGTGTCTGGTGGGTAGTTTAACTGGGGCGGTTGCCTCCTAAAGGGTAACGGAGGCGCCCAAAGGTTCCCTCAGCCTGGTTGGCAATCAGGTGTTGAGTGTAAGTGCACAAGGGAGCTTGACTGTGAGACTGACGGGTCGAGCAGGTACGAAAGTAGGGACTAGTGATCCGGCGGTGGCTTGTGGAAGCGCCGTCGCTCAACGGATAAAAGGTACCCCGGGGATAACAGGCTGATCTTCCCCAAGAGTCCATATCGACGGGATGGTTTGGCACCTCGATGTCGGCTCGTCGCATCCTGGGGCTGGAGTAGGTCCCAAGGGTTGGGCTGTTCGCCCATTAAAGCGGTACGCGAGCTGGGTTTAGAACGTCGTGAGACAGTTCGGTCCCTATCCGCTGTGCGCGTAGGAGTGTTGAGAAGGGCTGTCCCTAGTACGAGAGGACCGGGACGGACGAACCTCTGGTGTGCCAGTTGTTCTGCCAAGGGCATGGCTGGTTGGCTACGTTCGGGAGGGATAACCGCTGAAAGCATCTAAGCGGGAAGCCTGCTTCGAGATGAGCACTCCCACCTCCTTGAGAGGGTAAGGCTCCCAGTAGACGACTGGGTTGATAGGCCGGATATGGAAGCCCTGTGAGGGGTGGAGTTGACCGGTACTAATAGGCCGAGGGCTTGTCCTCAG
>NZ_JAFLNG010000125.1 GCF_017427025.1 Streptomyces sp. FH025 | reverse complement strand
GGTTCCTCCCCCTTACGGAATGACCGTTTTCCCCCTAGGCTGCTGACTGCGCCCTTGTTACTGGCCGGTACCGCTCCGGTGAACCGGGGCCCGGCGACCGCCCCCACGGGCGCCGCGACAATCCCTCAGACGGCCACCCGCCCCCGGAGGTCCTCGTTGAGTTCCGCGCAGTCCCTGATCGACTCCGGTAGTGCCGACATCGTCGCCGGGCGTCCGGCCTCCGTCGCCCACCTCTTCCTCGACCGCGTCGCCGCCACCCCGAACGCCGAGGCCTACCGCTACCCGGCCCCGCTGGACGAGCACGCCGCGGACGGCACACCGGGGGCCGAGCAGTGGCGCTCGCTCACCTGGGCGCAGACCGCGGCGCGGGTCAAGGCGGTGGCCGCCGGCCTGATGGCGCTCGGCATCCGGCCCGAGGACCGGGTCGCGCTGGCCTCCTCCACCCGGCTCGAATGGATCCTCACCGATCTCGGTGCCATGTGCGCGGGCGCCGCCATCACCACGGTCTACCCGAGCACCAACGCGGACGAGACGGCCTTCATCCTCTCCAACTCCGGCTCCCGGGCCATGTTCGCCGAGAACGCCGCACAGCTGGCCAAGGCCGTCGAGCACATCGAGCAGCTGCCCGAGCTGCGCACCGTGATCCTCTTCGACGCCCCCGCCGAGGCCCCGGAGACGGCCGGCCTGGACCTGATCACCCTCGCCGAGCTGGAACGGCGCGGCGCGGAGTACCTGGAGCGGAACCCGGACGCGGTCGAGAAGGCCGTGGCCGCGCTCGACAAGGAGCAGCTGGCCACCCTCATCTACACCTCCGGCACCACCGGCCGCCCCAAGGGCGTGCGCCTGGTGCACGACTGCTGGGCGTACGAGGGCAAGGCCCAGGAGGCCAGCGGCCTGCTCGGCCCGGACGACGTCCAGTTCATGTGGCTGCCGCTGTCGCACGTCTTCGGCAAGACGCTGATCTCCGGGCAGATCGCCACCGGTCACGTGATGGCGGTGGACGGTCGGGTCGACCGGATCATCCACAACCTGCCGGCCATCCGGCCGACCGTCATGGCCTCGGCGCCGCGGATCTTCGAGAAGGTCTACAACGGCATCGCCGGCCGGGCCCGGGCCGAGGGCGGCGCCAAGTACAAGATCTTCATGTGGGCCGCCAAGGTCGCCCGCGAGCACGCCCGGGTGGTCCAGGAGAGCCGGATCGCCACCGGCACCGAGAACGCCCCGCTGGGCCTGCGGCTGCGGCACGCGCTGGCCGACAAGCTGGTGTACGCGAAGATCCGGGCGGCCTTCGGCGGCCGGCTGCGCGGCGCGGTCTCCGGCAGTGCCGCGCTCGCCCCCGAGATCGGCTACTTCTTCCTCGGCGCCGGGGTGCCGATCCTGGAGGGCTACGGGCTGAGCGAGACCAGCGCCGGCTCCTGCGTGAACCGCAAGGAGGACGTGCGGATCGGCACGGTCGGCCGCCCGCTGCCCGGCACCGAGGTGCGGATCGCCGAGGACGGCGAGATCCTGCTGCGCGGCCCCGGCGTCATGCGCGGCTACCACAACCTGCCGGAGAAGACCGCCGAGGTGCTGGAGCCGGACGGCTGGTTCCACACCGAGGACATCGGCGAGCTGAGCCCGGACGGCTTCCTGCGGATCACCGACCGCAAGAAGGACCTGTTCAAGACCTCCGGCGGCAAGTACGTGGCGCCCAGCGAGGTCGAGGGCAAGTTCAAGGCGGTCTGCCCGTTCGTCAGCAACATCCTGGTGATCGGCAACGGCCGCAACTACTGCACCGCGCTGATCGGCCTGGACGAGGCGGTGCTGATGCCGTGGGCCGCCGAGCACGGCCTGGCCGACAGGACCTACGCCGAGCTGGCCGCCGAGCCCGCCGTGCACCAGCTGATCGAGGGCTTCGTCAAGCGGGTCAACGCCGATCTCCAGCGCTGGCAGACGATCAAGAAGTTCCACCTGCTGCCGCGCGACCTCGACGTCGAGCACGGCGAGCTCACCCCGAGCCTGAAGATCAAGCGCCCGGTGGTCGAGCGGACGTACGCGGACGCCGTCACCGCGATGTACGCGGGCGCCAACGAGGCCTGATCCCGGCCCGTTCCGTACGGCTCACCGGTTCGGGTGGGTCGTACGGGACAATGGGTTCATGCCCTCCGCACTCCCCGACGGCGAACCGGTGCCGTCCGACGGTTCCCTGCCCGCGCACGCCCTCACCGGGCTGGGCCGACGGCCGTTCGGTTTCTACCTGCACGTGCCGTACTGCGCCAGCCGCTGCGGCTACTGCGACTTCAACACCTACACCGCCACCGAACTGCGCTCCTCCGGGGCAGTCGCCTCGCAGGAGACGTACGCGGACAACGTGGTCGCCGAGATCCGGCTGGCCCGGCGCGTCCTGGGATCCGCCGACCTGCCGGTGCGGACCGTCTTCCTCGGCGGCGGCACCCCCACCCTGCTGCCGGCCCGCGACCTGGTGAAGATGCTCGCCGCGCTGCGCGAGGAGTTCGGGCTCGCGCCGGACGCCGAGGTCACCACCGAGGCCAACCCGGAGTCCGTCGACCCGGCGTACCTGGCCGAGCTGCGCGAGGGCGGCTACAACCGGATCTCCTTCGGCATGCAGAGCGCCCGCCCGCACGTGCTGCGGCTGCTCGACCGCCACCACACCCCCGGGCGGCCCGAGGCCTGCGTGGCCGAGGCCCGCGCGGCCGGCTTCGAGCACGTCAACCTCGACCTGATCTACGGCACCCCCGGCGAGTCCGACGACGACTGGCGGGCCTCCCTGGACGCCGCGATCGGCGCCGGACCGGACCACGTCTCCGCGTACTCCCTGATCGTCGAGGACGGCACCCGGCTCGCCGCCCGGGTCAAGCGCGGCGAACTGCCGATGATCGACGACGACGTGCACGCCGACCGCTACCTGATCGCCGAGCGGGCGCTGAGCGCGGCCGGTTACTCCTGGTACGAGGTCTCCAACTGGGCCACCACCCCCGAGGGCCGCTGCCGCCACAACGAGCTCTACTGGACCGGAGCCGACTGGTGGGGCGCCGGCCCCGGCGCCCACAGCCACGTCGGCGGCGTCCGCTGGTGGAACGCCAAGCACCCCGCCGCCTACGCCCAGGCCCTCGCCGAGGGCCGCACCCCCGCCCAGGGCCGCGAGGTCCTGTCGGACGAGGACCGCCGGGTCGAGCGCATCCTCCTGGAACTGCGCCTGGCCGACGGCATCCCCCTCGACCTCCTCACCGCCACCGGCCGCAGGGCCGCCGACCGGGCCCTCGCCGACGGCCTCCTCGCCCCGGCCCCCTACGAGCAGGGCCGCGCCGCCCTGACCCTCCAGGGGCGGCTGCTGGCGGACGCGGTGGTGCGTGACCTGGTCGACTGAGTGTCGTTAACGTGGTATCAGCCGTCAGGAGGAGTGTGGGATGACCGCCGTCGATGACCGGGTGATAGGGATCTTCGAGAACCTTGAGGTCCCGGAGGGTTATAAGGCTGAGCTCCTCAGGGGGGAAATCGTGATGATGGCCGGGCCGGACATGGTCCACAACCTCATCATCCGGGACATCCAGCATCAGACGCCGTACTCCCGGTGGAATGCCTTGACCACTCAGGATGTGGCCTTTCCCGGTGATGCCAGTGAGCCGCAGCCGGATCTGGTCGTGTTTGAGCGCGGGGCGGCGGAGGAGAGCGGTCGGCTGCTGCCCGCACTTGCGGTCACCCTCGTGGTCGAGGTGGTCTCGAAGACCAGCGTGTTGCGCGACTACCAGACCAAGCGGGAACTCTATGCGGAGGGGCGGATTCCTGCCTATCTGATCATCGACCCGATCAAGGGCGTCTGCGTGCTGCTCACCGAGCCGAGCCAGGCAGCCGCCTCCGGGCTGCCGGACTATGCGGTCGAGCGGACCGCGAAGTTCGGCGAGCCGATTCCGCTGGACGTGCTGGACATCACGCTCGACACGTCGGGATTCCGGACCTACTCCTGACCCGGCAGGGCCGTGAAGTCGATCAACTCCTCCACCTTCGCCAGGAGTTCGGGCTCCAGGTCCTTGTAGGAGTCCACCTTCGAGAGGATGCGCTTCCAGGCCGCCGGGGTGTCCACCGGCCAGCCGAGGCGGCGGCAGGTGCCCTCCTTCCAGTCCTCGCCGCGGGGGACGGCGGGCCAGGCGGGGATGCCGACGCTGGAGGGCTTCACGGCCTGCCAGATGTCGATGTAGGGGTGGCCGACGACCAGGACGGAGTCGCCGGTGACCTGGGCGGCGATGCGGTGCTCCTTGGTGCCGGGGAGCAGGTGGTCGACCAGGACGCCGAGGCGGCGGCCGGGGCCGGGGGCGAAGTCGGCGACGATCGCCGGCAGGTCGTCGATGCCCTGGAGGTACTCGACGACGACGCCCTCGATCCGCAGGTCGTCGCCCCAGACCCGCTCGACCAGCTCGGCGTCGTGCCGTCCCTCGACGTAGATGCGGGACTCGCGGGCCACCCGGGCGCGGGCGTTCGGGACGGCGATCGAGCCGGAGGCGGTGCGGGCCGGCGTACGGTCGGGCGCGGGCCCGGTCGGGCGCACCAGGGTGACGACCCTGCCCTCCAGCAGGAAGCCGCGCGGGACCATCGGGAACACCCGGTGCTTGCCGAAACGGTCCTCCAGGGTGACGGTGAACCCCTCGGCGGTCTTCTCGCACCGCACCACCGCCCCGCAGAAGCCACTGGCGGCCTCCTCGACGACCAGGTCCCGCTCGGCGGGCACCTCGGGGGCGGGGGTCTGCTTCTTCCACGGCGGGGTGAGGTCCGGTCCGTACTGGCGGCTGCGCATGCAGGTGACTATAGGTAATCCGAACGGACCGTCAGGGGCCCGGCGCGCCCCGGGCCGGGAACCGGCGGCGAGCACCGTGTGGGAGAGTACGGGGCGATCACGAATCCTGGGGGGTGGGATCAGTGCACGGACGTCATCGAGCACCTCAGTCCTCCATGCCCGGAGCGCCCCAGAGCGGGAACCAGCGGGACAGGTCCTTCTCCAGCCGCAGGTCGTTCCCCAGCATCGCGTTGACCTGGAGCTCCAGCGGGCTGTTGCGCTTCTCCCCGCCGCCGGGCATCGGGGCGAAGGGGTAGAAGGTGCCGCGCTTGTAGAGGTAGACCAGCGCCAGCGACTGGCCCTCGGTGTTGCGGAAGCCGACCAGCGAGCAGAGCAGCTGCGGCCCGAAGCCGTTCGCCTCCAGCTCGCTGTTGACCGCGTGCAGGTCGTTCACCAGCTCCGGCAGCTCCTCGGGTCGGTGCCGGGCGAGCAGCCAGGAGTAGCCGTAGCCGTCCTTGGAGGCCTCCACCGGGACGCCGCCGCGCTCGGTGTCGGCGTCCAGCAGCGCCCGCACCTGCTGCTCGACCTGGACGAAGGCGCCGCCCTCGACGGCCGCGAAGCAGACCGAGCCGAGCCCGGTGGGCAGGAACCCGGCCCCGGCCTCCAGGGTGAGCGCGGCGGACGGCAGGCCGAACAGCTGGTCGAGGTCGGGCTTGACCGGCTTGGTGCGGCCGAACAGGGTGTCCAGGAATCCCACGGCGATCCTTCGGTGAGAGAGGGGGCGGGGGTCAGCGGCCGAGCTGCTCGGAGATCTTCGCGAGCTGCGCCAGCCGCTTCTCCAGCGTCGGGTGGGTGGAGAACAGCTGCGCTGCGGTCTCCCGGGCGCTCAGCGCGGGGGCGAAGTAGAAGGCGTTGTACGGCTGCGACTTGCGCAGGTCCTCACTGGGGATGGCCGCGATCTGCCCGGTCACCTTGGTGAGGGCCGAGGCCAGGGCGCTCGGCCGGCCGGTGAGCTGGGCGGCGGCCCGGTCGGCGGCCAGCTCGCGGTAGCGGGAGAGCAGCCGGGTGAGCAGGAAGCTGATCGCGTAGACGACGATCGACACCAGCGGGATGATCAGCGCCGCGATGGCCGCGTTCTGGTCGTTGTTGTTGCGCCCGCCGCCCATGAAACCGCCGTACATGGCGATCCGGGTCATCGCCCCGGCGAGCACGCCGAGGAAGCCGGCGATGGTCATCACCGCGACGTCCCGGTGGGCGACGTGCGACAGCTCGTGCGCCAGGACGCCCTCCAGCTCCTCCGGTTCGAGTCGGCGCAGCAGGCCGGTGGTGACGCACACCACCGCGTTCTGCGGGTTGCGGCCGGTGGCGAACGCGTTGGGCATGTCGTTGTCGGCGACGGCCACGCGGGGCTTGGGCATGTCGGCCAGGGCGCAGAGCCGGTCGATCGTGCCGTGCAGCTGCGGGTACTGCTCCTCGCTCACCTCGTGGGCGCCCATCGCCCGCTCGGTGATCTTGTCGCTGAACCAGAACTGGGCCACGAACAGCCCGCCGGAGATCAGCACGATCAGCGGCCAGGCCCCGCGCAGCAGCGCGATCAGCAGGCCCGTGAAACCGACGTACAGCAGCCCGATCACGAACATCGTCGCGACCATGCGGCTCGTCAGGCCGCGGTCGGGCGCGAAACGGGTGTGCTGGCCCGAGCTCGACATCGCTTGCTCCTCCATTCGCCGTCGCTTCCGATGCTGCCACCCGGACGGCCCCGGAGCACCACCCCCCGCACGGGGAGTGTCGGGACGGCCGCCCGGGAGTGCGGGCAGGATCACCCCGGCCGGGCCGTTCCTGCGGTAGGACCCGGGCCTTACACTGGCAGGTACGGTTTTGGCACTCGTGTGCGTTGAGTGCCAGGACCGGGGTCCTTCCGGAGCGGCCCGCAGCATCACAGACGGACAACGTGCGAAGACGGAGGTGCGTGCCCCATGGCCGGTGAGGTCCGCCAGCTGGACGATCGCAAGCTCGCCGTGCTGCGCGCGATCGTCCAGGACTACGTGGGCACCGAGGAGCCGGTCGGCTCCAAGGCCCTCGTCGAGCGGCACAACCTCGGGGTGTCCCCGGCGACGGTGCGCAACGACATGGCGGCGCTGGAGGAGGAGGGCTACATCCACCAGCCGCACACCAGCGCCGGGCGCATCCCCACCGACAAGGGGTACCGCCTCTTCGTCGACAAGCTCGCCGAGATCAAGCCGATGAGCGCTCCGGAGCGCCGGGCGATCCGGCACTTCCTGGACGGCGCCGTCGACCTCGACGACGTGGTGGCCCGCACGGTGCGGCTGCTCGCCCAGCTGACCCGGCAGGTCGCGGTGGTGCAGTACCCCTCGCTGACCCGCTCCACCGTCCGGCACATCGAGCTGGTGGCGCTCGCCCCGGCCAAGGTGATGCTGGTCCTGATCACCAACACCGGCCGGGTCGAGCAGCGGATGGTCGACTGCCCGGGCACGGTCGGAGAGACGGTCCTGGCCGACCTGCGGGCGCGGATCAACACGCGTGCCGCCGGCCAGCGGCTGCCGGACGTACCGGGCCTGCTGGAGGACCTGCCGGCGACCTTCGAGCAGGCCGACCGGCCGACCGTCAGTACGGTCCTGGCGACCCTGTTCGAGGCGCTCGCCGAACAGAACGAGGAGCGGATCATGCTGGCCGGCACGGCCAACCTGACCCGCTTCGGGCATGACTTCCCGCTCACCATCCAGCCGGTGCTGGAGGCCCTGGAGGAGCAGGTGATCCTGCTCCGCCTCCTGGGTGAGACCACGGACGCCGCGATGACGGTCCGGATCGGGCGGGAGAACGCCTACGAGGGGCTGATTTCCACCTCGGTGGTGTCGGTCGGCTACGGTTCGGGCGACGAGAGCGTGGCCAAACTGGGTGTGATCGGTCCGACCCGGATGGACTACCCGGGCACAATGGGGGCGGTGCGAGCGGTGGCACGGTACGTGGGTCAGATCCTGGCCGAGTCCTAGCAAACCGCCGTTAAATCCTTTAACGGCGTCCAGTCGCAGCACTACTACAGGCGGAACAAGCGGAGCATTTGGTGGCCACGGACTACTACGCGGTACTCGGCGTCCGACGGGATGCGGGGCAGGACGAGATCAAGAAGGCGTTCCGGCGCCTGGCGCGCGAACTGCACCCGGACGTCAACCCGGACCCGAAGACGCAGGAGCGGTTCAAGGAGATCAACGCCGCGTACGAGGTGCTCTCCGACCCGCAGAAGCGCCAGGTCTACGACCTGGGCGGCGACCCGCTGTCGCCGGGTGGCGGCGGCGGAGCGGGCGGCTTCGGCGCCGGCGCGGCGGGCTTCGGCTTCTCCGACATCATGGACGCCTTCTTCGGCGCCGCGGCCGGCCAGCGCGGCCCGCGCTCGCGCACCCGGCGCGGCCAGGACGCCATGATCCGGCTGGAGATCACCCTGGAGGAGGCCGCCTTCGGCACCACCAAGGAGCTCCAGGTCGACACCGCCGTCACCTGCACCACCTGCAACGGCGAGGGCGCGGCCCCCGGCACCTCCGCGCAGACCTGTGACATGTGCCGCGGCAAGGGCGAGGTCTCCCAGGTCACCCGTTCCTTCCTGGGCCAGGTCATGACCTCCCGCCCCTGCCCGCAGTGCCAGGGCTTCGGCACCGTCGTGCCGACCCCGTGCCCCGAGTGCGCCGGCGACGGCCGGGTCCGCGCCCGCCGCACCCTGACCGTCAAGATCCCGGCCGGTGTCGACAACGGCACCCGGATCCAGCTGGCCGGCGAGGGCGAGGTCGGCCCCGGCGGCGGCCCGGCCGGCGACCTGTACGTCGAGATCGCCGAGACCACCCACAACGTGTTCCAGCGGCGCGGGGACGACCTGCACTGCACCGTCACCATCCCGATGACGGCCGCCGCCCTCGGGACCCAGGTGCCGTTGCAGACCCTGGACGGGCCGGAGGAGGTCGACATCCGGCCCGGCACCCAGTCCGGCCAGTCGATCCCGCTGCACGGCAGGGGCATCACCCACCTGCGCGGGGGCGGCCGGGGCGACCTGATAGTGCACGTCGAGGTGCAGACGCCCACCAAGCTCGACGCCGAGCAGGAGGAGCTGCTGCGCCGGCTCGCGATGCTGCGCGGCGAGGAGCGTCCGTCCGGCCAGTTCGCGCCGGGCCAGCAGGGCCTGTTCTCGCGTCTGAAGGACGCGTTCAACGGCCGGTAGCCGTCCGCGAAGGGGTGCCGGGGGCTGATCCCCGGCACCTCTTCCGTGTTTTCCGTCCCGCCCCTGGAGGTTCCGTCATGACCGCGCCCGTCTTCGTCGTCGAGACCGATCGGATCGCCGCCGCCGTGCCCGGGTCGGTGGTGCGCCTCGACGGGCCGGAGGGGCGGCACGCGGCCGCGGTGAAGCGGCTGACGGCCGGCGAGGCGGTGACCCTGGCCGACGGGCGGGGGCTCGGCGTGGACGGGACGGTCGCCGAGGTGCTCGGCAAGGACGCGATCGACGTCACGGTGGCCGCCGTGCGCCGGGAGCCGGAGCCCGCGCCGCGGATCGTCGTCGTCCAGGCGCTGCCCAAGGGCGACCGCGGCGAGCTCGCCGTGGAGACCATGACCGAGGTCGGCGTGGACGTGGTGATCCCCTGGGCGGCCTCGCGCTGCATCACCCAGTGGAAGGGCGAGCGCGGCGCCAAGGCGCTCGCCAAGTGGCGGGCCACCGCCCGGGAGGCGGGCAAGCAGTCCCGCCGGCTGCGCTTCCCCGAAGTGCGCGACCCGATGACCACCAGGCAGCTGGCGCCCGTCCTGGCGCAGGCCGCGTTCGCCGCCGTGCTGCACGAGGAGGGGGCCGAGCCGCTGGCGCACGCCGGGCTGCCGGAGACCGGGGACCTCGTGCTGGTGGTCGGGCCGGAGGGCGGGGTCTCCCCGGAGGAGCTGGCCGCCTTCGCCGAGGCGGGCGCCAAGCCGTACCGGCTGGGCCCCTCGGTGCTGCGCACCTCCACCGCCGGGGTGGCCGCCGGGGCGCTGCTGCTGGGGCGCACCGGCCGCTGGTCGTAACCTCCGCCCGCCCGGCCGGAGTTCACGGAAGCCGGAGTCTGCGGAAAACGGAGCGGCCCGTACCCGCGCCTGCCTACGCTGGCCGGGTGACGGACTCCCTGAGCACCTCCGCGGGCGCTTACCTGCGCCACCCCCACCTGCACGGCGGCCTGGTCACCTTCGTCGCCGAGGACGACCTCTGGCTCGCCCCGTTGGAGGGCGGCCGGGCGTGGCGGCTGACGGCCGACCACCTGCCGGTCCACCACCCCCGGTTCTCCCCGGACGGTCGGCACATCGCGTTCTCCTCGACCCGGGACGGCGCCCCCGAGGTGCACGTGGTGCCGGTGGACGGCGGGCCGTCCCGGCGGCTCACCCACTGGGGCAGCGCCCAGACCCGGGTGCAGGGCTGGACCGCCGACGGCCGTCCGATCGCCACCACCACCGGCGGCGAGGCCACCCTGCGCCGCACCTGGGCGCACGCCGTGCCGCTGGACGGCGGCGAGCCGGTGCGGCTGCCGTACGGGCCGGTCGGCGGGCTCGCCTTCGAGCCGGGCGGCATGGGGGTCCCCCCGGCCGAAGGCGGGGGGAGGGTGCTGCTGGCCACCGCCAACAACCGCGAGCCGGCCTGGTGGAAGCGCTACCGGGGCGGCCGGGCGGGCAAGTTGTGGCTGGGCCGGGACGAATTCGCCCGGGTGCACGAGGAGTTGGACGGGCAGCTCGACTCGCCGCTGTGGGTGGCCGGGGAGGGGGAGCAAGGCGGCCGGATCGCCTTCCTGTCCGACCACGAGGGCGTCGCCGAGCTGTGGTCCAGCCGCCCGGACGGCACCGACCTGCGCCGCCACACCACCGACCCGGACGGCTTCTACGCCCGCAACGCCACCACCGACGGCACCCGGGTGGTGTTCCACCGGGCCGGCGACCTCTGGCTGCTGGACGACCTGGACGGCGCCGAGCCGCGCCGCCTGGACATCCGGCTGGCCGGCCCGCGCACCGGCCGCCGTCCCCGCCCGGTGCACCCCGCGCACTGGCTGGAGTCCGTCGCCCCCGACCGCACCGGCCGGGCCAGCGCCGTGGTGGTGCGCGGCGGCGTGCACTGGCTGACCCACCGCGAGGGCCCGGCCCGGGTGCTGGACGAGACGCCGGGCGTGCGCGGCCGGCTGGCCCGGGTGGTGCCCGGCGAGGACGGCGCCCAGGGCGTGCTGTGGGTGTCCGACGCCGAGGGCGAGGACGCGCTGGAGTACGCCCCCGCCGTCCACGACGCCGAGCGCCGCCGGCTGGCCACCGGTCCGCTCGGCCGGGTCAACTCGCTGGTGGTCTCCCCGGACGGCAAGCAGGCGGCGCTCGGCGTGCACGACGGCCGGGTGCTGCTGGTCACGCTGGCCGACGGCGCCGTGCACGAGCTGGAGCGCAGCGCCGACGGCGAGGCGTCCGGGCTGGCGTTCAGCCCGGACTCGGCCTGGCTGGCCTGGTCGCGCCCGGTGCACGGGATGGGCCCGTACTCGCTGCGCCAGATCGTGCTGGCCGACCTGGCGACCCGCACGGTCAGCGAGGTCACCCAGCAGCGCTTCGTCGACACCTCGCCCGCCTTCACCGCGGACGGCCGCTACCTGGCCTTCCTGTCGGTGCGCAACTTCGACCCGGTGTACGACGCGCACGTCTTTGACCTGTCCTTCCCGAACGGCTGCCGCCCGTACCTGATCACGCTGGCCGCCGACACGCCGTCCCCGTTCGGGCCGCAGCGGGCCGGGCGCCCGCTCGGCGGCGAGGAGGACGATCCGAAGCCGAGGAGGGACGGCGACGAGGCCGCGGCCGACGCCGCGCCGACGACCAGGGTGGACCTGGACGGCATCGCCGACCGGATCATCCCGTTCCCGGTCGAGGGCGGCCGTTTCGAGACGCTGCGCGCCGCCAAGGACGGCGTGCTGTGGACCAGGGTCCCGCTGCTGGGCGAACTCGGCGACGAGGCGGCCTCGTTGGACGACGAGCGGCCGCGTCCGGTGCTGGAGCGCTTCGACCTGAGGAAGCGCCGCGCCGAGCAGCTGGTGCACGGCGTGGACCGGTTCGCGGTCAGCGCGGACGGTTCCCGGGTGGCCGTGCTGGACGAGGGCGAGCTGCGGATCGTCCCGGCCGACCACAAGGCGGGCGGCGAGGACGAGGAGACCACCGTCGACCTCGCCCGGCTGCGGGTGACCGTCGACCCGGCCGCCGAGTGGCGGCAGATGTACGCCGAGAACGGCCGTCTGATGCGGGACAACTTCTGGCGCCCGGACCTCGGCGGCACCGACTGGGCCGGGGTGCTGGAGCGCTACCGGCCGCTGGTGGAGCGGATCGGCTCGCACGACGAACTGGTCGACCTGCTCTGGGAGGTGCACGGCGAGCTCGGCACCTCGCACGCCTACGTGCTCCCGTACGGCCGGTACACCGAGCCCGCCCGGCGCCAGGGCCTGCTCGGCGCCGACCTGGTCAAGGACGGCGAGCGGTGGCGGATCGCCCGGATCCTGCCCGGCGAGTCCTCCGACCCCAGGGCCCGCTCACCGCTGGCCGCGCCCGGCGCCGCGATCCGGCCGGGCGACGCCGTCCTGGCCGTCAACGGCCGGCCGGTGGACCCGGTGACCGGCCCGGCCCCGCTGCTGGCCGGCACCGCCGGGCAGCCGGTCGAGCTGACCGTGGTCGGCAAGGACGGCACCGACCGGCGCAACCCGGTCGTCGTCCCGCTCGCCGACGAGGAGCCGCTGCGCTACCACGACTGGGTGGCCGGGCGGCGGGCCGCGGTGCGCGAGCTGTCCGGCGGCCGGCTCGGCTACCTGCACATCCCCGACATGCAGACGGCCGGCTGGGCCCAGCTGCACCGCGACCTGAGCACCGAGATGGCCAAGGAGGGCGTGATCGTCGACGTCCGGGAGAACCGGGGCGGCCACACCTCGCAGCTGGTGATCGAGAAGCTCGCCCGCCGGATCGTCGGCTGGAACGTCATCCGGGACACCGACCACCCGGTGCCCTACCCGATGGACGCCCCGCGCGGGCCGGTGGTCGCGCTCGCCAACGAACTCTCCGGCTCGGACGGCGACATCGTCAACGCCGCGATCCAGGCGCTCGGCATCGGACCGGTGGTCGGCACCCGCACCTGGGGCGGGGTGATCGGCATCGACAGCCGCTACCGGCTGGTCGACGGCACCCTGGTCACCCAGCCCAAGTACGCGTTCTGGCTGGAGAACTACGGCTGGGGCGTGGAGAACCACGGCGTCGACCCGGACGTCGAGGTGCCGATCGCCCCGCACCACTGGGCGGCCGGCGAGGACCCGCAACTCGCCGAGGGCGTACGGATCGCCCTCGCCGCCCTGGCAGAGAACCCGGCCCGCTCGGCGCCGCCGCTGCCCTGGGCCTGAGGCCGTGCGGGCCCGGAGCGGGGGCCGGCGGGGGCCGGCCGCCCGCTCCGGGCGCGGCCCGCTGTGCCACGGGCGGCTGCGGGAGCGTCAGCGGCCGGTCGCACGGCTCGGCTAGGCTGCGCCAGTACCGCCCCGCGAACCCGTGAACCGACCCGAACCAGAGGAGAAAGCCGATGGCCGGCGAGCCGCAGTCCGACTGCCTGTTCTGCAAGATCGTGGCGGGCGAGATCCCGGCGACCGTGCTGCGCAAGACCGAGCGCGTCCTCGCCTTCCGCGACATCGCCCCCAAGGCCCCCGTGCACGTCCTGGTCATCCCGCACGTCCACTACCCGAACGCCGCCGCGCTGGCCGCCGCCGAACCGGAGATCGCCGGCGAGCTGCTCGCCGAGGCGGGCGCGGTGGCCAGGGACGAGGGCATCGAGGACTACCGGCTGATCTTCAACACCGGTGCGGGCGCCGGGCAGACGGTCTTCCACGCGCACGTGCACGTGCTCGGTGGCGCCCCGATGACCGAGCGCATGGTCTGACACGTGTCCCAGCGCGAACTCGTCGTCCTCGGCACCGCCAGCCAGGTGCCCACCCGGCACCGCAACCACAACGGCTACCTGCTCCGCTGGGACGGCGAGGGCCTGCTGTTCGACCCCGGCGAGGGCACCCAGCGGCAGATGCTGCACGCCGGGGTCTCGGCCACCCAGATCACCCGGATCGCCGTGACCCACTTCCACGGCGACCACTGCCTGGGCCTCGCCGGGGTGATCCAGCGGATCAACCTCGACCGCGTCCCGCACCCGGTGGACGTCTACTTCCCGGCCTCCGGCGAGGTCTACTTCGAGCGGCTGCGGCACGCCACCGCGTACCACGAGACCGCCGTGCTGCGGCCCCGGCCGATCGACGAGCCGGGCCCGCTGCCCGCCCCCGGCGCCCGCTTCGCGCTGGACGCCGTCCGGCTGGACCACCCGGTGGAGTCCTTCGGCTACCGGCTGACCGAGCCGGACGGTCGCAGCCTGCTGCCCGAGCGGCTGGCCGCGCTCGGCGTCCGCGGACCGGCGGTCGGCCGGCTCCAGCACGAGGGCGCGATCGAGGTGGACGGCCGGACGGTCACCCTGGACGAGGTCAGCGAGCCGCGGCCGGGCCAGCGGTTCGCCTTCGTGATGGACACCCGGCTCTGCGAGGGCGTGCACCGGCTCGCCGAGGGCGCCGACCTGCTGGTGGTCGAGGCGACCTTCACCGACGCCGACGCCCACCTCGCCGACGACCACGGCCACCTCACCGCCGGCCAGGCGGCCAAGGTCGCCGCCGAGGCCGGGGTCCGCACCCTGGTGCTGACCCACTTCTCCCAGCGCTACCCGGACCTGGGCCAGCACCTGGCCGACGCCCGCAAGCACTTCGACGGGGAGCTGGTGCTCGCCGAGGACCTCGCCCGGGTGCCCGTCCCG